>JAFAJU010000512.1 GCA_019236035.1 Verrucomicrobiota bacterium
TCGTCGTCAAATACGACCTTCAGATACGACCGTTGATCCGGTGCCGTGCTGAAGCCGTATTTTAGAAGATTCGAGACTAACTCATCTATCACCAGCAGGATTGTACCACGAAGGGCAGCATGCTTCAGATCGGCAAAGAGCGTCAAGTCCAACTCCTGCTGCAAACCTTGCAACGCGGTCGGCTGATTTCGAATCTTATATGAATATGACTGACGCATGGGGGCAGACTCTCTCGGGCCTGGTCAGAGGAATCTCCCGTCATTAACCCACAAGCCCCAATGGGATCAACCCTTCAACATGAGACCTGACAAAAAAGCGACAGGGCGCTGAGCTGGATTGTCCACTTCTGTTCCGCGATTATTGTCCGCACCGCCGCAGCGACGGCGGAGAAGGCCTCTAAAAAAAGAGGAGAACCAATCTAGCCGGACGCTTGCGCTGCGGTTTATTTGGGTCATTTCTGGGTTGGAACGACACTCTGGCATCTTTACTGCTTCATCCTGACTTGAACCTGGAATCCCAAATGTAATAGGGCAACCGGCGAATCGCGAAAGCCTTCCTGGTTGCCGCCGGAACTTCAAATCTTAGGTCTAAACGAACAAAAAGAAGACTAGCCAAGCTCCCAAGCAAGGGCTTTTTGGCTGTTCATTTTTTGTTTAAAATAAAGAACCCCATATCTATGCCTGCAGTCGCAACACCCGCTCACCAAAAAGGAGATTATTTCGTCGATTACGAAGAGAAAGTATTCGAAGATGTCAAGGCCCAACCCGGGGAAAAAGCGTTAGTGACGTTTCATACGGTTGCTTTCGAAGGATCTATCGGCCTTGTAAACACCTTATCGGCGACCCGCCTCCTGAGAAAGGGGTTTGAAACCTCTATCCTGCTCTACGGTCCCGGAGTGACCCTGGGCGTACAACGGGGATTTCCGACCCTGGGAGACGAGGCATTCCCAGGGCATCTCGCGGTCAATCAGCGTTTGACGAAGTTCATGGATGAAGGCGGAAAAATTTACGCTTGCCGATTTGCGTTGCAGGCTCTTTACGGCCACGGAGAACCGGCCCTCATTCCCGGGATCAAGCCTATCAGCCCCCTTGATGTCCTCGACCTTATCCTGATTCATCGCCGCGACGGCGCGTTCATCCTGGATACCTGGACACTTTAGTCGGCCTCCGGTAGGGTCGCGCTCCCGCGCGATGGGGGTTAACCGCAGATTAACACAGATTCCACAGATGATTGTGGCCAAGGAGGTCATCGTTGAACGATTCACGTGGAACAAAGATGTAGGTAACAGAGACCGTGCGTCCCTCTCTTTAAATCTGCGAACTCTGCGTAATCTGCGGTTTTAAATTCGGAATTTGAGCGATTCGACAGCCTCAGACGCCGGCAACGCCGGTCGCGCGGCAGCGCGACCCTACCAAAATCAAGCCGACATGAACAGCACTTCACCCTGGGTCAGCAAACAGCAGTACTTGATAACCGAGCTGCAGACCCATGGCCTGCGGCTAGCTGACCCTGGCACAGGAGCGCCCAGCCGGCGCGGCGGCGCCGGCCCCTCCGACCACAAAGCCGTGAATGTCATGGGCACTACCGTCATGGTGCCGATCCACACTAATCCCGCCGCGCGATCCCCCTACCTGGCCAAAAAGTCCGAAGCCGACGGATTGTCTATACTTGAGTGCAACGGCGAGAAGGTCGGGGTTGTCTCCTTTCCACGCCAACCGGGGTTTTACAGCTATACTACGACCGACGGAGTGCCGGCCTGGAAAATCGCTCAGCTTCACAGCAACGACGTACTGGCGACGACCGTTCTGCAGACCTGTATCCGATACGGAAACCGGGAAACTGCCTGCCAATTCTGTGCCATTGGCGAGTCTCTCAGAACGGGTCGAACCATTGCTCGAAAAACGCCGCAACAATTGGCCGAAGTTGCCGCCGAAGCCGTTCGACTTGACCATGTCAGCCATGCCGTTCTAACCACGGGCACACCGGCCACTCCCGATCGCGGTGCGGCGGTACTTTGCGAGAGTGCTGCTGCGATCAAAAGGGCCACTAATATCCCTATCCAGGGACAATGTGAGCCTCCAGCGGATTTCGGCTGGTTCGCAAGGCTTCGCGCTGCCGGCATTGATTCGCTTGGAATGCATTTGGAAGCATTCGATCCCCAGGTGCGGGCACGGATCATGCCCGGTAAAGCAACCGTCTCCGTAGATTTTTACTTCAAAGCGTTCGCCGAGGCAGTCACAGTTTTCGGGCGCGGTCAGGTGAGTACGTACCTGTTGGCGGGCCTCGGCGACTCGATCGATACTTTGATCGAAGGTTCCGCCCGCCTCATAGCGATCGGGGTCTATCCTTTCATCGTGCCATTTGTTCCGATCACTGGAACGCCACTGCAGAATCATCCGGCACCTAGCCCGGAATTCATGCGAGCGGTTTTGCAGCCTGTTGGCAAGATGCTGCGTGAAGCTCGCCTGGTTTCCTCTGAGATCAAAGCCGGTTGCGGGAAATGCGGAGCATGCTCTGCCCTTTCAACGTTCGAGAAATGAGAATCCCCGCGACATGCCTGGAGGAGATGCCGGGAGCGTTTGCGCCCGAATACCCGTTTGTACCGATCAGCTATGGGTTTAAGGTGGCCCGGGAACACTGGGAACTGCAGGCCTTCTGGAAGCTGCGAGAGCGGATCTTTTGCGGTGAACAAAAAATATTCACCGGCACTGACAGGGACAGGTATGACGCGTTTATGATCCCGATCATCGCGGTCTCGTGCGAGATGGGAACTCCAGATCGAGTCGTCGGCGTGGTTCGCATAGATGAACGTGAGCCTGGTTTATGGTGGGGTAGCCGCCTCGCTGTCGATCCTGACTTCCGCAGAGTCCGAAACGTCGGCTTCGGACCTTTCGCCAACGAACAGCCCCGCTTCAACGGCCTTGGGGCGCTTGGTGCCGGTCTTATCTATAAGGCCGTCAGCACCGCGAATCGTATCGGTTGCAAAACGTTTCTGGCAACGGTGCAGGAGCAGAACGCCCGGTTCTTCAGCAGATTACACTGGCGCACGCTGGACCGGGTCGAGGTGCATGGCCGACCACATTATCTCATGCAGGCGGAACTCACCTATTACCCACCTTGCAAAGAAGTTTTTTGAGCGTTATGCCTGATACTGCCCCGCCCCCAATCCAATTGCGAGAACTTGAGGACCGCCTGCGATCCAGCCCTGGGTTAAGGCAGAAAGCAGCTATCAAGGCTGCCTACGAATTCGTCGGGGAATCCGTAAAGCTTCCGGACAGATTCGGCAGTGGAGCGGTCCGCCTCGGGGATGACTGCGCGGCTTTGCAAACCGCCGATGGCTGGCTCCTTTTCGCCATGGAGGGGTTAATTGAAGGGTTCGTAAACGATGCTCCGTGGTTCGCCGGTTACTCAGCGGTCATGGTCAATGTGAGCGACATCTACGC
>JAFAJU010000562.1 GCA_019236035.1 Verrucomicrobiota bacterium
TGCCTGCCCATCCGGAAAATCTGGCAGCCACCTGACGCCACTTGCGCCGAAGGGGAGCCCGCAAATATTCTTGCGCATTTGTGGAAGACGCCGGCGGCATACACATCGTCGCTGTTCAAGATCGAGACCACATCCCCGTTCACCCGATCGATCCCTTTGTTCCAGGCGTCATAAACGCCGCTATCGGGCTCCGAAAGAACATTCAGGTGCGGATACCGATTCAGGACGTCGTGGGTACCGTCCGACGATCCGCCATCGATGATCCAATGTTCAAAATCTGGATAATTTTGGCCGAGAACACTCTCGATTGCCGCCCCGATAAATTCTTTTCGATTGAGGCAAGCCGTAATGACCGAAATCTTCATGCAAAGGCCGGTGCGCACCGTCCCTCGGTAGGCGAAGCGTCCCGCTTTGCAATCTTCAGAACCGAGCAAACCGAGACGGTGCACTAACCGCCATTATCTCTTGGAGATCATCCCGGCCTTCCGCGCATAATTGAACAGGCCGCCAGCCTCTATTACCGGCCGAACATCACCCATTGGCTTTAACTGATGCGTTTGGCCGTTGATTTCGATCGTGTCCCCGTCGAAGTCGATGGTCGCGATGTCACCAATTTTGACCGTATCGATCAAGCGTTCCTGTGCCTCGTACGGATAAAGTTCTCCGGTCGCAACGCTGTTGCGAAAAAATATCCGCGCGTAGGATTCGGCCACAATTACATCGACCCCGGCTGCCCCAAGCGCGATCGGAGCGTGCTCCCGGGAACTGCCGCAGCCAAAATTTTTCCCTGCGATCACGATCTTGTACTCTGTCTTCATCGTGCCCGGTTTGATGAAATCATGCGGGTAAAGATCGTTCGGAAGACCTGCCATCGCGTAAGACCCGAGCTTCTCATATTCGTCCGGAATAGTCGGCACCAAGGTCAAATATTGCGCGGGAATGATCTGGTCAGTATCGATGTTGTCACTAACTACGTAAACGGGGCTGATAAGTTTCTTTGCCATAGGGTTCATCCTTTACCTGTCCGCAGCCGTCTCGGGCGCCCGTCCAAGATCTTCGTTGGCGACCCAGCCGAGCTGATTTCCCTCAACGGTCTGCACAAGACTGTAACCGAGTGCTCGCCGAACCATTCGGACAAGCGTCCCTTTCTGCAGGAGTGCGTCTGGTCCGGTAATTTGTTGCGGGCCGGACTGATACAGTTTCACGTGATCGCGAACGGCCGCTCTAAAGTCATCACCGGTACCTGCAGCTACCGCCGCGTAGGCCGCTGCATCCGGATCGGGTTTTCCAGACTGGCAAGCATTCAGCGCCAGCGAACCCGTCAGCAGCATGAAAACGGGGACCGGGTCAAGCTTCATCGGGTCAAATTTCATAAGTGGCCTGTTCAGCCGAGAACTCATGGTGACACCGGCATACGGCTCCTGGTCGATGCATGGGCGAGGCGCCCATGCCAGAATGCTCGTGCTCATCAACTCAAGAATTCGCGCGGATCAGTCACTCGACCGGTGAGAGCGGAAGCTGCGACCGTATAAGGGCTCGCCAGATAAACTTTCGATTCTTTGCTGCCCATCCGACCTGGGAAGTTCCGGTTCGTAGCGCTAATGCAGGTCAGCGGCGCATTCAGACGCCCGAAGGTATCCTGCGGTCCACCCAGACAAGCTGCGCAAGAAGCGTTTTCGGTCATCATCACACCAGCGTCGACCAAGACATCCCACACCGGAGAATTACCCAGGCGAAACTGCTTCAGCTCTTGCACCACTTCCGAAGTGGCGGGAACACCATACGTCTCGATCTGTACACGTTTCCCCCGAACGACTTCCGCAAAAGCCACAAAGTCGCTCGTTTTCCCGCCAGTGCAGGACCCGATGTATGCGCGATCCAACCGCACGTGCTCAAGCGCCTTCGCTAGCGCTCGATTCCCCGGATTGGGGTGCATCGCAACAGTCGGCTCAAGTTTCGACAGATCGTAAACCCTGTCGAACACAAATCTTTGATCTGTATCGAGTTCTACCGGCTCGTAGCTGGATTTCGTACCGTTCTCCCGGACACGCTCGTTGACGTAGGCGAACGTTTTTTCGTCGGCCGGGAAAATTCCGTTTTTACCGCCGGCTTCAATCGCCATATTTGCGATTGTCATCCGATCATCAATGTCAAGGGCGGAGGCACCCGGACCCTCCCATTGCATGGCCCGGTAAGTCGCTCCGTCAAAGCCGATATCGCCGATCACGTGAAGGATCACGTCCTTGGCCATCACACCTTTCGGCAGTTCCGCTTCCAGGTAGAAACGCATGGTCTCAGGTACCTTGAGCAAAAGTTTTCCGGTGCCTAGGATAAAGCCGGCATCAGTGTTTCCGATCCCGGTGGCGAATTCTCCGAAGGCACCCGCCATACAGGTATGCGAATCGGTGCCGAAGAGCACCTCGCCCGGGCGCGCATGACCGCGTTGCGGAAGCGCCGCATGACAAACCCCCTGGTACCGCGAGCCGTGTTGACGGCCGACCTGGCCTCGGGCCACATTAAACGTCCAATGCCCGTTTGGATCGTCAATAACGTCGTAGAAATAGGGTAGTTCCTGCTCCTTCGCGAATTCTCGCAATACGTCCACGTTCCGGTTCGAGAGGCGATCTGCCGTAAATATATAGTGATCGGGAATGATCACTATTTTGTTCGGATCCCAAACCTTGGCATCCTGGCCAAATTCCCGCTTAAAGACACCGATACTGCCTGGGCCGCATACGTCGTGGGTTAGAAGAATATCAGCGTTTACCCAAACGTTATCTCCCGCGGCAACCTGGCTTCGGCCGCTTGCCCTGGCTAGGATCTTCTCGGTCAGCGTCATAAAGGAACCAAAATTCGACGCGGATAACCCTTAAAGCAAATAGAAATACCCCGCTGGCTCAGCCAGCAAAGTACCATAGGCGTCCCGCCTACGAGCCTTACAGGCGAGACGCTGAAGGCATGCCTCGGTAAGGTTGGCCTTTATGGCTTCGTGCCA
>JAFAJU010000099.1 GCA_019236035.1 Verrucomicrobiota bacterium
AACTCTACGTCCTTGTCCGCGTTGCGGCAGGATTCGAGGCGATGGGAACAACCGCATCCATCATGTCCGGATATTTTTCCGCCCAAAGCCACGTGTGCATTCCGCCCATACTCGTACCTAACACAACGGCAAGATGATCGATGCTTAGTCCTTGAGTGACCAGCTGTTTCTGCGCTTCCACCATGTCGTTGTATCCATAATGGGGAAATCGAGCGCGTAATCCGTTACTGGGCTTACTAGAACCGCCCTTGCCGATAGAATCAGGCAAGATCAAATAGTATTTATTCGCATCCAGCGCCTTTCCCGGCCCGAACAGTTCCGCCCGGAACGCTTCAGTCAGGAAGGCGTCTCCTGTCGAGCCGGTACCGTGAAGTAAAAGAACGGCGTTCCGGATTCGGCCGCCGCCGGAAACCGGTTTGCCAGCGTACAATAATGGATTTTGAGTTCCGGTAAGGTTTCACCGCTGGAAAAATGAAAATCTTTTATGCTGTAAGTACCTTCTCCACTCACCAAGGAAGAGTCGCTCGTTTTGGCTAGTGATTCACTACTGCTAAATTCTTTCGGTTCCATGTCCTAACCTTTGCTGACTACGCGAGGTTATTCAAGGGCTCCAAAAGCAGAGTTTTTCACATGCTCGATCGTGCCAGTTAAGGCTAGCTTTTTTGAGGAGCATGCTAGTTAGGAGCAAGGAGCTTCCCCGGCGTTCACGCTCGTTCTCACGCGTTGAAGTTCCCCAGAAGCCAATTCGACCCCGCTACGAGTTCTCAAATGACCTGGTTAAACGCCGTACTACTACAGTGCCCGACCCTCTCCCAAAAACCTTTCAGCCATTCTCGCTGAGTGTGGGCCCGGGCTGATCTTGAGCTGTTCTCAAACAATGTGGGCTCATTCTCACGTAATGTGAGCCGAAAGGCACCTTTATTCTCAATTAATGTGGGCCGGAAATGGCGATGTTTTCGAGCCAGAGCGTTTATGCTCTCAGGCCGCTGCACCTAGGTATCGTTCATGCCCAGATTGAGGATCTTGTCCATCATCCCGGGCATCGAATCCCGCGCGCGGGAGCGCACCGAAATCAAGAGTGGATTCTCAACGCCGCCAAACTCTTTGTCCACAGATCTCTCGATCTCGGCAAGGGCTTCCTCCACTTGCTTGAATAGCTCCGGGGGATAGGAGCGCTCGTTTTGACTTCGGTCGTGATGGTGAATCCGGGCGGAACCGGCAGGCCGATGC
Organism: Verrucomicrobiota bacterium; assembly: GCA_019236035.1. Classification (GTDB taxonomy): domain Bacteria; phylum Verrucomicrobiota; class Verrucomicrobiia; order Chthoniobacterales; family JAFAMB01; genus JAFAMB01. Next base: position 1,231 of record JAFAJU010000099.1, read on the forward strand.
GAGTCATCTCGGCTAGGTTGGCGCCTTTGCCACCGAGCAGGGCGCGCAGCGCGCCTGTCCCGTCGGCTCGTCCGTTGCCGAAGTAGTAAACGTATTTCCCCTTCGGAAAAGCGGAGTTCGAAGGATTTGGTGTTATAGGCATAAACAAAAAATGAGGTTACAAGGCTGCGTTTCAATCCGTGCGACAGAAGCTCCGCCAACGGCTGGAGCACCTTTCGCGGTAGTAACTCGGTTTTCGCCCGAGACCGACTTACAAATTGGATCGGTCGCCAGCTTTAGTGAATTGGAGAAGCGCTGTGACACGCTGCGAACCTCGGGCAACATTTTTTACGCCTTTCCGACTCGACGGTACGTTCATGCGAATTCGGTCCCGGGCCGTGAGCCCACCCGAAGAAGGGACGCGGCTCGTCGATGCGGCCAAAGCGCAAAGTGAATTTCGCTTCACAGATGTAACTGGAACCCTAGTGGGGTTGTGGTCTCCCGGATTTTCGAGCGCCTTCAGCATTGCCTGCGCTCACGATGTCTTGCCGATGCCCGCATACTCTGGGCTGGGTCCAGCCGATAGTGCCGCCATCGCTGAAGCCGCGCGCCTAATCAATTGTGCCGAGAATCCGGTCGTGCTGCTGGGGTTACTGGCGAGCAAACCGGCCAACGCCCTTGCCGTTCGGCACTTCATCGGGAGACATCTTCCTGTAGTGGGCACTTTTCAGGCCGCCGGCGCTGTCGCTGCTCATCTGTTCGAGAATTTTGGCGGTAGAGTCGGACAATTGGCTAACCAGCCTGGCGACCGGCTTCTCGATTCCGCCGATGTCGTCATCACCATCGGTTACGATCCGGTCGAATATCCGCCAGGGGACTGGAATCGGAATAGTGCGCGCAAACTGATCCACATTGACGTCCTGCCAGCTGATCTTGATAACTCTTACCGACCTTACGTTGAGCTCACGGGTGATATCGCTTCCACCCTAGGCCTGTTGACGCCGCAGCTTACACGGACGCATCGATCAGATCTTGCGGCCACGATTCTGAAGGCGATTGCCGCCGAACGGGCAGAACTCAGTCGCGAATCGGCCACTCGTAGCGGAACGCCGATACACCCGCTGCGGCTGGTCGCCGAATTGCAGCCTTTCCTCAGCTCTGACGTCACCCTGTGCTTAGACATGGGTTCATTCCACCTTTGGTTGGCCCGGCATCTTTATAGCTTTAAGGCGCGCCAAATCCTCATTTCCAATGGTCAGCAGACCTTAGGCGTGGCACTGCCGTGGGCGATTGCTGCTTCCATTGTGCGCCCGTCTGAGAAGGTCATGGCGATATCCGGCGACGGAGGATTTCTCTTCTCCGCGATGGAGTTGGAAACGGCCGTCCGGCTTAAGGCGAACATCGTCCAACTCGTTTGGATCGACGGTACCTATGACATGGTCGCCACACAAGAAGTCATCAAATATGGCCGAAAGTCTGGAATCGCTTTCGGGCCTGTTGACTTGGTCAAATACGCTGAGGCTTTCGGAGCTACTGGCAAGATGATCCGAATTTCTGACGAGATAGCTCCTGTCATGAAGGAAGCGTTGAACCATGCAGGCCCGATAATCGTCGGGGTTCACGTTGATTACAGCGATAACCATAAGCTCTTTGAAATGGTTAAAGAAGACAGTATCCATTAATTGATTTAATCATCTTGTGACCCCAGGGAAGACCGAGTCAACATGGGAAGCCCGCAGCGGTGGGGAGAAAGACCCCAACTGTAGGAGAACCAAATCTCATAACAGATTCCCACTCTCGAATTTAAGCATGAAAAAGTTCCGGTACTCGCTGAACGCGGCATTTGTTGCCGTCGTGATCAGCGTCGTTACACCAACAGCATCGCTGTTGTCCGGCTGCTGGCAGGCAGAGACATCGGCCGAGAAAAATGTGCCTGCCGGCAAAAGAGGCATCCTGGTAAATGTCGACGAGAAAGGTGTAATTTTGAAGGGATACGATGTGGTCGCCTATTTCAAACAAGGCCGGGCAGTCAAAGGAAATCCCAACTATTCGAGCAGGTATGGAGGCGCCACTTATTATTTTGCTTCAGAAGAAGA
>JAFAJU010000125.1 GCA_019236035.1 Verrucomicrobiota bacterium
CGAATCGCGCCAGTTTCGTCGTAAAATTTTCCTCGATCCTGGACGCCGAAATCTTCGGCCATCGTGATCTGGATCGAGCTCACGTAGTTGCGATTCCAGATCGGTTCCTGTATCGGGTTCGCGAAGCGGGTATACAGGATATTTTGAACTGGCTCCTTACCGAGGTAATGATCAATGCGAAATATGTTTTCCTCGGGAAAATATTGAGAGAGCACCCTGTTTAACTCCGATGCCGTAGCCCGGTTGTGGCCGAAAGGCTTCTCAATTACCAAACGTCCATTTGTCGCACAGCCTGATTTCGCCAGCCCCTCCGCCACGACAGCGAACAGACTCGGCGGCACGGCCAGATAATGGAGGGGTCGTTGCGCGGTCCCCAGCTCCTTGCGAAGTTGAGCGAAGGTTCCTCCGTCCTGATAGTCCCCGTCCACATAGCGAAGAAGATTTGTAAAAAGCTGGAGGGAATCGGGATCGACGCCCCCATGCTTTTCCAAGCTGTCCTTGGCACGGTCCTTCAAATTCTGCAGGCTCCACCCAGACTTCGCCACACCGATAATGGGGACACGAATTCCCTCATCGCGAACCAGCCGCAACAGCGAGGGAAAAATCTGTTTGTAAGCGAGATCGCCACTCGCTCCGAAAAAAACGATTGCGTCAGATGAAAGATTACTCATGTCTCAGTCGCCGATTCGATCGTACAACAAGACTTCGAGCTTGCGTAATGGAAAGTCATACTATTAGCGACCGTTCACAAAATACCTGTACTTTTGTGTTGTGACTCGTGGGAGCAACACAGGATCTGTGCTCGCATGATGCCGCGACTTAGAAATCACGCGGATTTACCGCACTTTTCGCGTGGACCTATTCACGAAAGACGTCCTTTGCTTGTTTGTCAGTTCGAAGTCCGAGGAAGACCGGTTGACGAAGCTGGTCGTCGCTGGTCCACTCGCTAAACTTGATTTGGGCGACCAGCACGGGTTCGACCCAGTGGCAGCGTTTCATGACCGCAGGGGTGATGCCCTGACGCCAACGCCCCGGTGTTTTCTCCGGCAGGTTCACGAAGGGGCACGTTGGCCGCTTGATCTTCTGCAGGCCATCGTACAAGTGCTCCAAGGCCTTCTCGGAGAAGCCGGTGCCGACCCTGCCGGCGAACAGGAGGCCGTCCGCACCCTGGTAGCCGACAAGCAAAGCGCCGAAGTATTTGCGGCTGCCTTCTGGCGGGGTGTAGCCGCCGATGACCACTTCCTGCTGCTGGGTCAGTTTAACTTTGACCCAGGCGCCACTGCGCCGGCCAGCCTCGTAGAGAGAATCCGGTTTTTTGGCGATCAAACCCTCGAGCTGGAATTGGTGTGCTACCTGGAGCAGCTCTTCTTTCGTGCCGCGGAGCTCCTCGGAGAAGCGGATATTGGGTGGAGCTTTCCTTAGCAGCGTTGCGAGCTGTTTACGGCGTTCGATAAGCGGCCGAGAGCGCAAATCGGTTCCGTCAAAGAAGAGCAGATCGAAGGCGTAATAGACGATCGGGGTTTGTTTAGCCTTCCCGTAAGATTGAAGAAGCTGGAAAGAGGATTTACCTTCATCGTCAAGCGCGGTGATCTCTCCGTCGATCGTTGCTCGTCTGGCCCTTAGGGATGTCAGGGCATCTATCAGCTGGGGGTAATCAGTGTCGAAATTCATTCGGTTCCGTGAGATGAGCCGTGCCTCTTTACCAACCTTGAAGGCGAGAGCCCGATAGCCGTCGAATTTCAATTCGTAGAGCCAATCGCCAACCGGAAGGTCCGTGACCCGGAGCGCCTTCATCGGCTCAATGAAAGCGAATTTGTCTCCTGGTGCACGGTCTCGCATATAATGGTGACGTCGTTGCGTTCAAAATGGGCCGTCGGCAAGGCGCGAGGAGGGCGCATATCTAGATCGATACGTAACCGACGAGCAACGCAGCCGCCGGCCCATTTTCAACGCAACCCTCCGGGCCGCGGCCGGTTGGCTGTTTTTCCGCGTTGCTCGCTCGACCCGTATGAATTCAGATATGGGCGCTTCGCTCGCGCCTTGAAAAACAGCCAACTGACCTGCGGCGACGTCACCATTATATGCGAGACGGCGCACTACCGGCCAGAGCCAGTTCCGAGCGGCTTGTGTTCGAGTGTCCATACGCGGGTTGAGCGGTCCTCTACTCGGCGATGTTCAGTACATGTTCTACGGTTGCAAGAGGTTTTTCGGGCGCTTCGGCTCGCTCGACCGTGGGGGCCATCGCCACGTAAACCGTTTGACCCATCCGCAACGGGACCGGCGGCC
>JAFAJU010000010.1 GCA_019236035.1 Verrucomicrobiota bacterium
AGTAGGAATCATTGGATTGCCGCCCTTTTAAAGCTGTATAACGAGATCGCGCTCTTTAAGTTTCAAGGCTTATGCAGATCGACTCGGGTGTTTTCGGTTTGCTGCTCGGATTTGATCGATCGAGGTAGTCGACCGTTTGCAGTTTCAATTGCATAATACGTTGATCATCAACGTCTTCCTACGGCTTCCGATATTTTCAGCTTGACAAAGCAAAATCGCGCGAATTGTCATAGCGATTCAAAGAGCGGAGCCTTTGACCAAAAATGTCTCTTTTTTCAGACATCAAGCGGGCTAACACGGGAGACCTAGCTGGCAGAAAAGGATCAGCGAAACAAGCGGCCGGATTTATCCCCTCGTTGGTCGCTTGTGGACTTTATCGCACTTGGAGGGCGCGCGAATGAATAGAAGTCTGGGTCTAATCGTTTTTGCGACAAACCTTTTTTGTGCGGCGACAACCGGCTTCGCTGCAGGGCCCCCCAAATACATAGATCTTACCAAGTTCCCCGCGACCCAACTCGATGATGTAGTGGTGCCCCTTCCGAGCGAAGTCTTTAATGTTCTGGACAAACTAGGCACCCCGAATTGGCAAGGCGAATTGAGAGACCCAATCATTAAGAATCATCGGGAGCGGACGCGGATCGCTCTGCTGCTGGGGGCGGTGGTCGCCGAAGGTTTTGTCGCGGTTGAGGCGGCCGACAAAGACCAGGTAAAACAGATCGGCCGCCAGGTCCTGGAACTCGCCAGAGCGATCGGAGTCGAATCAGCTGTTTTGAGCCGAACAAATCGGATCATGGTAAAAGCCGATTCTGGGGATTGGGTATCTGTTCGCCGGGAATTGGATGGCGCCTTAGCAGATGTAAAGAATGCGATGGTCGAGCTTAAGGATGCGCAACTGGCGTATCTGGTCAGTCTGGGCGGTTGGTTACGCGGTACTGAGGTCTTAACGTCGGTTGTACAAAAGAGCTACTCTTCGGACGGAGCGGATTTATTGAATCAGCCCGACCTTCTGAAGTATTTCCAACAGCGCCTAGCCGGCATGCCGCCTCGCATGCGAGACAATCAATTAGTGAACGAAATCAAAAGGGGCCTCAACGATATTTCCCCTCTGATCAACCAGAAGATGACGCCGGCTTCGGTGAAGAGAATCAACGAGATTACCGGCCAAATGGTTAAGGCGATCGACTCGCACGCCTAATAGACATGCCATGTCTTCGGGCCCTCAACAGAGCCCGAAAACCGGCAATACGGCGATTCCCGCACGCAGCGGAATCCGCCGTCAAGGCCCGTGCACCGAAAAGTAATGAAACCGGGCTAAGCCCATGGCAATTGATGGTGAAAAGGAGCACCTTATGAAAAAATCCTCTGCCCCAATCACGGTCCGAGCCGGACACCGCGAGTTCCTCAAGGTCAACGCGACCAAGTACGACTGGCGCGATATTTACCACTTCATCTTGACTCTTAGCTGGCCACAGTTTGCCGGCCTGATTCTCGCGATCTACGTTTTTATTAACCTCTGCTTCGCCACGCTTTATCTCCTCGGTGGGCCCTGCGTCTCTGGACTAGTTCCGGGATCATTTTCCGACGCCTTCTTCTTCAGCGTGGAAACCTTAGCCACCGTCGGCTATGGGCACGCCTACCCGGACACTCTTTACGGCCATAGCGTGGCCACGCTTGAGATTATGGTTGGCCTCTTTGGTCTCGCTGTCATGACCGGTCTGATCTTTGTCCGGTTCTCGCGGCCGACCGCCCGGATCAAATTCAGCAACGTTGCCGTGGTTGCACCGTTTGATGGCTTTCCCACTCTCATGATTCGCCTGGCTAACCAACGAAATCACGCGATGGTCGAGGCCGAATTTCGGCTCCTCTTCATGCGGAGTGAATTGACTAAGGAGGGGGAAGATGTGCGGCGCTTTTACCCGCTGCGGCTGCAATTCGATCATTTGATCAATTTTCCGGCAGCGCTTACGCTTCGACACGTGATTGACGAAACCAGCCCATTGTTTGGCCTGACCCCGGAGGACCTGAAACTGGCCGACAGCCGTATGATCGCATCGACCGTTTGCGTCGATCCGGTAATTCAGGCTCCGGTGCAAAGCCAGACCGAGTATCTACACGAACAAATTGCTTGGAACAGGCGCTTCGCAGAGATCTATACTGAAGACTCCCTTGGCCGCTATTCGGTGGACTACAGTAAGTTTCACGACACGGAAGACCTCAGTCCGCAGTGAGGGCGTGCAGCCCGCACTCAGATCGTCGCTTCGGTTTTTGTGTTATTCTTGCGAGCCAGCCCGCAATGAGCTCGTCGATTTTCCCAGCGCGTGATTTTTGCGGGCTAGGCTCAATGCGCACAATCCTTCCAGTGACAGCGGGGCGGCCGACAAAACCGAGGCGGTTAGGTCTGTGACTTTCAACCAGGACGGTTCGTCCCCTACCGTCACTTGAGACGCTGATCTGATCTCTCCCAGTGTCCTGCTCATTGCGGTCTCGTTCGTCGGATGCTTAAAACAAATGCAACATCAAGCAGGTGACACCACTATGGCCGCAAAGACGACAACATCAGAATATCTGTTGATCTTCCGAAATACCGGTTGGCACAAGGAGCTCTCTGGAGAACAGATTCAGCAAAACATGGCTCGATTCACGGCATGGTTCGAGCAGCTTAACAGTAAGGGGCAGTTCAAAGGCGGGGGTCCCTTGATGCATGAGGGTAGAATTCTCGCGGGCCGGCATACGGTAACGGACGGCCCGTTTGCAGAATCCAAGGAAGCAATCGCCGGCTTCTTTATGATTCAGGCGGACAGTCTTGAACAAGCCGTAGAGATAGCCAAAGGCTGCCCCGGTCTCGGGTTCGGTCAAACTGTTGAAGTGAGGGCCATGGCTCCGGAAGCATGTGAGCTGCAGTTCGCGCGGGAAAAAATGGCCGAGAAACGCTAGCCCGCAAAAATCACGCGCTGGGAGAATCGACGAGCTCATTGCAGGCCGAGGGATTTTGCTCTGTCGCGCGCGCTAGGGCCGATTTATATTCTCGCATGAATACGCCTTTGGGTTACGCGCTCCTTCGCGACCGGCGCGTTTCTCTCCGCCCCAAGCTCGTGGCGCTTGGCACGGGTGTGGCCGCAGTCGCGCTCATAGAGCTTCTGCAGATCCCTCTGGAGAGTGTCTTCGCGTTCCTAGTGCCCGTCGCCGGTGCGGCCGGCGACGTGGCTCTCGACGGCGCGGAGGCGGTGATCGGCCCAGTGGTTATCGCGACAATACTCATGCCCCATCTTGCTCCTGCGGAAATCGTCCAACAGCTCCGCGCCGAACGCGGCGGCGCTTGAGCCTGCATCGCTCACAAATCTCTGAAGATTTGTGAGCGATGCAGGCTAGGCGGTGGCTTCTTCCGGAGCAGAAACCGCCAGACGGTCGCGGACTTGCGCGGTAATTTCAAACGACCGCAGCCGGGCCGCATGGTCGTAAAAGTGTCCGGTCACAATCAGTTCATCCGGTCGGGTTTCGTCGATGATGGAACGCAGGATTTCCTCCACTCTTTGGGCGGAGCCAACAGCGGAATATGCGAGCGCATGGTCGATCTGGGCCCTTTCAAAAGGGGACGCGTAATCCTTGATATCGTCT
>JAFAJU010000141.1 GCA_019236035.1 Verrucomicrobiota bacterium
ACCGCTCGTCAGCATGCGGATGCAATTAACAAAGCCATGAATGAAGTGCGGAAATTGCTGCCGAACATCGGTTCGTATGTGTCGGAGTCAAATTTCTTTGACGAGGCATGGCGAGAATCCTTTTGGGGTTCGAACTACGCACGGCTGCTCGCAGTGAAGGACAAGTATGATCCGGATGGCCTTTTTTTCGTGCATCATGGAGTGGGCAGCGAACGCTGGATCGCCGATGGGTTCACGAGATTGACGTGACCATTGTGGCATGGGCGTCGCGCCCGTAATGAGCTCATTGCGGGCTAGAAAAGCAGCAGAATAGTCCGGCATAGCCGGAGGATTCTGCTGCCTGAGCCTGCATCGCTCACAAATCTCTGAAGATTTGTGAGCGATGCAGGCTAGCTAGGGCTCTTTCGGCAAGATAGGCCGTACTTCAATGGTGTGACCGTAGGCAAGACTGGGGTTTCCTTTTGCGATCTCGACCGCTTCTTCAAGGCTGTTCGCGTGAATGAACCATAAACCCGCGATCGCTTCCTTGGATTCCGCAAACGGGCCGTCCGTTGGCGCCGTTCTGCCGGTGATAACCCTGCCGTCAGGCGCAAGCCGGTGCCCGCTCGTCATCTTTCCCTCTTTAACTAATCGGCCGAACCAGGCGTAGAATTGTTTGATCGCATTTTGTATATCTTCCGGAGAGAGGCTTTTGTCCCAACTAATGCCTCTGCAAAGCACTAGATATTCTGATTTAGCCGCCGGCGTGCCCATAGGTGTGTGACGTGTTTGCGGGCCTTCTTTTACCCACCTATTCGACGAACGAAACCGCGTGAACAGGACATTTTATAACGACCGTCGCTTTGGTAGTGAGAGCCGGGCCTGGAGAGTTTCGTGCCACGACCAGCTCACAAATCCCTAAGCAGGCCCTCTCCGGATCACGCACCTCGCTTTTGGTTGCGGCTCCGCTGCGTTAGGAGCGATAACGGCTAGCCCGCAAAAATCACGCGATAGCCAGAGCCTGCATCGCTCAAAAATCTCTAAAGATTTGTGAGCGATGCAGGCTAGGGGTTTATGAGCGATGAACCCCAACGCTTCCACTCGGATCCAACCAGGGTCGCCGGGTGAATAGCCCGTTCCGCACCGATGACTCGCTCAATTTGATCCCCGCTCAAATGTGGATCGTGATTCGATTCGAGGACGACTGCGTGCACACCCGACATCGGGTCCATCATCTGGTTCGCCCAGACCATATCGTCCCCGCCTGGCGTTGCCAGCACGGGGAACTCGTGATTGTTGTCAGCCAGGTGAATATTTCCGTTGGCGGCGCGGTAGACCAGGATGGCGTGTTTGGGCAGGAGTCGGTCACCATCATAACATCGAACGATCATGATCCTGCTAGCAACTCCAGTTAACTTTTTTAACTGATACTGGGTCACCATGGTGTATCGCAAACAAACTCCCTTCGGAGGTGCACCAATTCGCGACCCGGCAGTGTAGGGGTACTGAATTATTCGATCGACTTTATTGAAGCTAATCCCCTCCGTCCTACAACCGGTGAGGAAGATGCTCAGTAACGGTAGGAAAAAGAAGTGGGAGTACATACAGAGCTCCTAAATTGATTATGATGGATGACATCTGGTGCTCCAAATTTAGTACGGGATGTTAATTTCGGATTCCTCGATGGATAACGCTCTTTGTGCTGGGCTAGGCGTATTCCGAGCTGGAGATGATAGAACCCTGATATGTCGCTCGGGGTTTTCCCCGACGGAGCTATCGCGATCGGTGTCTAACGACGTTTAGTAGTCGACGGCGGCCGCAACATGATTCGGTTGCGGCTACGCTGCGGTATGGCTTTAGTTGCCAGCATGGCCTCAATTCTTACCGTATCCGAACTCACCCGGGTCGTGCGCGAAGTTCTCGAGGGCCGCATCGGCGAGGTCTGGGTCGAAGGCGAAATTTCAAACTACCGGAAGCAATCGTCGGGACATCACTATTTCACGTTAAAGGATGACCGGGCCCAGCTTGCCTGCGTCATGTTCGCACGATCGTATGGCGCCCAGACCCGAATGTCGCTCGCTGACGGAATGCAAGTTCAAGTCTACGGACAGGTGACCGTCTACGAAGCAAGAGGTCAATACCAGCTGATCGTCCGACTCTTACAGCCCAAAGGACAAGGGGTGCTCCAGGCGAAGTTCGAAGCCCTAAAGCAGAAGCTCCAAGCGGAAGGGCTTTTCGATCCAGATCGCAAACGGTCTCTGCCGAAGTTTCCCCGACGGGTGGCGCTGGTTACGTCCCCGACTGGGGCAGCCGTTCAGGATATGATCAACATCCTGCGGAGACGAAGTCCCTGGCTCTCGATTCTTATTTGCCCGGTGCGTGTCCAAGGGGAAGGCGCTGCGCTGGAGATTTCTAGGACGATAGACTATGTCAGCTCCCGCGCGGCGGAATTGAAACTGGACGTGATGATTGTCGGTCGTGGCGGTGGTAATCTGGAAGATCTGTGGGAGTTTAACGAAGAGATCGTTGCACGAAGCATTTTTCGTTCGCGGATACCCGTGATCTCAGCTGTTGGCCACGAGATCGATTTTACGATTGCAGATTTTGTTGCTGACCGGAGGGCGCCGACACCGAGTGCGGCCGCCGAGATTGTTGCGCCAGACATCATTGCGCTGCAGAGTGAACTGATCTCACGGAGCTCGGCTCTGGATCGGTTGGTGCGTCAAGCGCTTGAGATCCGCCAGATCCGATTGCAGCGTCTGGCGGGTACACCACACCTTCGCGACCCGCGCCGGCTCATCTTTGAACGCCAACAACGCGTCGATCAATTGGAGATGCGCCTGGTCCAATTCGGCAAAAGTGTCTTCCAGCAACGCCGAGCGCGGATCGAAAGGATCCGCATTTTCCTTTCAGCGTTTCGCCCGGATCGATTGTTGCAGGCCAAGCGCGCGGAACTCGCGGCTTTAGGAATACGCCTTGGGCGGTCTTTGGCAGCAAACGTCGAATTTCGAAAAAATCGGGTTACGGAGCTGGCCAATGTCATTCGGTTGCTTGGTCCGCAGCAAACGTTGGAGCGCGGCTATTCCATTACGTTAGACGTGAAAGGGAACGTTATCCGATCGGTTCAGGACATGGCAACGGGTGACAGCATTCAAACGAAGCTTACAGACGGCACGGCGAAGTCGGTTGTGGAGGAAGTGGCTAGCCTGCATCGCTCAGAAATCCTTAGAGATTTGTGAGCGATGCAGGCTGTGGCAGCGGAATCTCCGGCTACGCCGGACATACCCGCTGCTTTTTAGAGAGAAGACTTAAAAACGGTTTGTCTATTCATTTATGGCACAGGCGCGCAGCGCCTGCTTAAGAGCTTTCTAGCCCGCAATGAGCTCTTCGATTCGGCTTTAGCGTGATTTTGCGGGCTAGCGATGCTCGTGCTTTTTGAATCCTATGGTGGTGAGCGGAGGCAAAGTCAAACAGAGGGAGTGGGAACGTCCTTGCCAGGAGATCGCTTCTGCGTGCATCCCGCCATAATTTCCGATATTGCCACCTCCGTAAACACCGGCGTCGGTGTTTAAGATCTCCTCGTACCATCCCTCACCGGGGGCACCAACACGGTAGGCGTGCCTTGGCACCGGGGTAGCATTCACCACAAACAGAATCGGCGGGCCCGACTCAGCCTTGCGCATAAACGTCAGAACGCTGTTGTCCGCGTCGTGAAAATCTATCCATTCGAATCCGAGGTAACTGTCATCATTTTCCCAAAAGGCCGGCTCGCTCTGGTACAAGAAATTAAGATGTTGTACCAGGCGCCTGAGACCGTCATGCAGCGGGTATTGGAGCAGATGCCAATCGACGCTCTCGTCATGATTCCATTCCTTCCACTGCCCGATTTCGCCGCCCATAAATAGCAACTTTTTACCAGGGTGCGCGTACATCCAGGCGTAAAACATCCGGAGATTAGCGAATTTCTGCCAGGGATCGCCGGGCATCTTGTTCACCAGTGAACCCTTGCCGTGCACCACTTCGTCATGGCTCAAAACGAGAACAAAATGCTCATGGAAAGCGTAGATCATTGAAAATGTGACTTCCCCCTGGTGGAACCGGCGATGGATCGGTTCGCGACTCATGTAGAGCAGAAAATCGTGCATCCAGCCCATGTTCCACTTTAACCCGAATCCAAGGCCACCCAGATAAACCGGACGCGAGACCCCCGGCCAAGCGGTGGATTCCTCTGCGATGGTCATAATTCCTGGGAATCGCGCATAACAGACTTCGTTAAAGCGCTTCATAAACTCGATAGCGTCCAGATTCTCGCGCCCGCCATGGACGTTGGGCACCCACTCACCAGGCTTACGGGAATAGTCCAGGTACAGCATTGACGCGACCGCGTCTACCCGCAACCCGTCGATGTGGTATTTGTCGAGCCAAAACAGGCCGTTGCCGACGAGGAAGTTACGGACCTCGTTTCGGCCGTAATTGAAGATCAATGTACCCCAGTCGCGGTGTTCGCCCTGACGTGGATCGGAGTGCTCGTAAAGGTGGGTTCCGTCGAATTGGGCAAGACCGTGCGCATCCTTCGGAAAATGGCCCGGAACCCAATCGACGATGACGCCGATCCCGTTCTCGTGGCAGCGGTCGACGAAATGCCTAAATTCATCCGGGTTCCCGAACCGGCTGGTTGGCGCGTAGTATCCGGTCACTTGGTATCCCCAGGACCCATCGAACGGATGTTCAGCGACCGGCATGAGTTCGATATGCGTATAGCCGAGATCCTTTACGTACGGAATCAGGCGATCTGCTAACTCGATGTAGCTCAGGAATCGATTACCTTCCTCGGGAACCCGGGCCCAGGATCCGAGATGGACCTCGTAGATGCTGACCGGCTCTTTGTGCCATTGCTTAGCCTTCCGCGTCTCGATCCATTGGTCGTCACTCCACTTGAACCGTTCGAGATTAAACACGAGCGAAGCGGTTTGGATCCCATGTTGGCCAAAGAAAGCGAGGGGATCACTTTTCAAAACAACCTGACCAAAGCAATTCCGCAGCTCGAGCTTATAGTGGGTCCCTTCCACGATGCCTGGAATGAAAATCTCCCAGATCCCGGATTCGAGACGTTTCCGCATCGGGTGTGACCGGCCGTCCCAGCCGTTGAAGTCGCCCACGATGCTGACCCGTTGGGCGTTCGGTGCCCAGACGGCAAAAGTCGCACCGGCGTGTCCGTTAATTTCGGTCAGATGAGCACCCAATTTTTCGTAGATCTCGAAATGGTTACCCTCCCGATAGAGGTACATGTCGAGGTCACCGAGAATCGGTCCGTAGGAATATGGATCGCTGATTTGGAAGCTCTCTCCGGACCAAGTAGTGATCTGCAACAAATAATCAAAGGCCTCCGTGACATCGGTGAGCTGCGCCTCGAACAGGCCTTCATTGGCGATACGATTTGCCGGAAACTGGCGCTTTGGGTTGTTTCGGTCAACGATCGCCAATTCTTTGGCGTCGGGTCGAAAAGCGCGGACGACCCAAAGTCCATCGACCCTATGCAGGCCGAGGACGCCAAATGGGTCATCATGTTCAGCATTCAGGAGCCGATGGATATCGTGAGAGGCAAGCGTGGCATTCATAGTTAGTCCTGGAGGAAGGGTTCTATTTCATCAAGATAGAGCCGCTCTGCGGAGTAGTTGCGCAAAAGTCGTTTTCTGCTTTTGAAAATGTCGTTGGTTTCGACCGCGTTACGAATCTTCTCTGCAATATTTCTGGGGGTGTCCCCTAGGTCAAACGATAGTGTGCCGGAAGGCGCAATTGATCTCAACGGTTCGATGTTTGAACAAAACACCGGCAAACGATAGGCGGCGGCCTCAAGTAATGGCAGCCCGAAGCCTTCCTGTTTTGACGGGAATAGGATGGCGTCTGCGACCATGAAAAGGCTACGCAACTGCGTTTCATCAACAAAAAAAAGTTCGTTGACCCAGGCGACGGAGGCCTGGATCTGAAGCTCGGCGGCCAATTGCTTTAGTTTGACCAGATATTCGGCGCTGGAGCGGTTGTGGGGATCAAGAGCGCCCGAAATTAGCAAGCGCACCCGGGCGCCAATGTCCTGAAGCGCTTCAACGATCCGGAGAGCGAACTCGACGTTCTTTCGCTCTAAAATGCGTGTTGGATAGAGGAGAATGATCGATGAGGCCAAGTCGTGTTGGACAAGGTTGGCTACCTCCGGAGTGATGGCGCAGGTGAAGGGGAAGTCCAGACCATTCGGAATGATGGCATCCGCCTCGGAGCCCGTTAGTCTTTTGAACTCCGCCGCACGAGATTCGGAGATGATCACATATTTCACCCTCTGGTGACGGTTTCGTATGAGGTCAAAGGTCTGGTCGCAGGGAATTTTGTAATACGGATTTACAGCCGCCAGATCGTGGGTCCAAGCGATCGTTTTCCCGCTGTGCTTCGCAAAGGAGCTGAGCGCTTGGGTTGCGGCGAGATTGAACGGCATCGTGAACATGTTGTGGACGATCACCCGATCGAATCTAATGAAAAATTGCGCGAACAGCTTTTGCAGTGCTTTCAGGAGACTGAAGTACGCTTGACCGGGTTGGCCCTGGTAGGCCTCCTGTTGAGCGGTCCTGACCGCCACGTCGCGAGAATCCAGTTCCGGAACAGCTACGGTCGGAATCTGTTTATCGAACGCGGTACCTTCGCCGCATAATATTGAGACTTGATGGCGATGCCGCGACATTAGCTGCGCATGTTGGCGGATCACAGTCTCCACGCCGCCGACGACTGGACAGGAAGAGTAGTGGACGATCGCGATTTTCATTACTGGCGTGACGCGTAGGCGCCTGATGATCACACAGAGTTGTCATGCGAAAGGCAATGAAGAATCTGGCTTGAAACCGGAGCGATGTGCCTTAGTTTTTGTGTCCTTCTCGGAAATGCCAGGGTAGCTCAGTGGTAGAGCAGGGGACTCATAAGCCCTTGGTCGGGAGTTCAACTCTCCCCCCTGGCAGAGATTCTGCTGAGAAACCCGGCAAACAGCCGGGTTTCTCAGCAGAATCTGCGCGCGGTTGGCCTTGATCCAAATCGAAGAGGGGTTAGTTTGCGCAGTCCGCAAATGTTATGGACTTCCTGAACAACTCTTTTTATTGGGGCCTTGGCATTGGTGTCGTCCTGGGCTTGATCGGTATCGGTTTCACGATTATGCGACTTTGGGATACGAAAGGTGAAGTGAGACGTTTGAAACGGCACCTAGCGGATAAACTCGAACTTGAATCCGAAGCGACGAACAGGTTGCGCCTGGATCTGCAGGAGTTGAAGCAACAGAACGAAAATCTCCGCATCAAGGTCGCAAACTTGAATCAGTTTCCGGACAAGCGTTTGCAGAGGGAGCTCGAGATCTACGCACGAGCCGAACGCTTTATGGTGTCCAGTTCGCCCGGTTTCCCGGCGGTTTGGGAAGAGGCTAAGCGAAGCGCTGTAACCGACCTCGAACACGAAGAGAATGGTAAGAGTCTGCCGAAACGTGTGTTTAACGCCCTCTTGAATCGCCCGTCATCAAAGAGTTCAAACTCTGATTCCGGTCACGACGGCGCGTAGCCTGCCTAGCCCGCAAAAATCAAGCGCTGGAAGAATCGAGCTCATTGCGGGCTAGAAAGCTCTTGAACAGACGCTGCGCGTCTGTTCAAGGGCCTGTTTTACAATTAAGGATTCGACCACCCGCTTTAAACTCTTCTTTTCGAAGAGGAGCAGAATGGTCCGGCGTAGCCGGAGGATTCTGCTGCCTGAGCCTGCATCGCTCACAAATCTCTGAAGATTTTGTGAGCGATGCAGGCTAGGTTGCTTCTTTTCTAATCAGCAGCTAATCTCGATCCGGAAATGCCTCAAACCCTGGATGCGCCAATTCGGAAGGCGAGACCGCTCACGCGAAAAGCGAGGGATTTCGCCGCC
>JAFAJU010000173.1 GCA_019236035.1 Verrucomicrobiota bacterium
TCCCGAGTTCTCCGCCGCGCTACGTTCGCGCGACATTGTTTCAATACCACTTCACAAATGCCGCCGAGAAGAGAGAGACGGGCGCGTGGTGGAAGCGCGATGGAGAGGAAGTTTACTGTCCGGTCATCAGCCTGCGCCGGTAGGGTCGGGCTCCGGTGGTCCACGCCCCCGTCGATAGGGTCCGCGCCCCCGCGTGATCCGGCGTTGCCCGCGTAACATCCGTCGGTGAGCAAGAGCAAGCGCGGTGCCGCGCTAAACAGACACGGAGCGTGACCCTACCGGCGGGAGCGCGACCCTACCGCGTTTAAAACGGTATATCGTCCGGCTCCTGGTCGAGGTCCGGATCGCGTGGTTCCGGCCGAGAAGGCGGACCGGCGGGACTGCTGCGACGAGGTGGTGCGGTAGGTGTAGCGCCTTCGGCATCTTGGCGGCTACCGAGCAGTTGCAGATTTTCGCCAACTACGCGCAATCGAGAACGTTTCTGACCGGTCTGCTTATCCTCCCAACTGTCCAATTGGAGACGGCCTTCGATAAAAACTGGGCGTCCTTTTTTCAGATATTGACCCGCGACCTCCGCTTGCCGTGCCCAAAGCGTCACATCAACGAAAGTGGTCTCCTCTTTTCTTTCGCCGTCTTCCCCAGAATAGACCCGGTTTACCGCGAGACCGATCTCGGCAACCGCAGTGCCCTTGGGTGTGTACCGTACTTCTGGGTCACGAGTCAGATTGCCGATTAACAGCACGCGGTTGAGGTTTGCCATAAGCCGAGTCTAGGGTTTGGGAGTTCGCACAGTTACCTTAACCGGTAACTGCTGGTAATGCTGCAGAAAAACGATCGGATCGAGTTTAAATTTGCTGCGCAATTTCGTGATCAACGTAGGCTCAGCTTCGAATACGAAATTGACGTAGTACGCAGAGTCAATGTGACGCGGGCTGTAAGCAAGCGGACGCTTATCCATCTTCTGGACTTGCTCGACTGCGGCACCCTCTTTCGTGAGTTCGGACTCGAGGCGTTCAATGATCTCTTTCACGCTGTCTTCCTGGCCGCGCGTATCCACAGCCAGCAAACATTCATAACGATGTTTCATAATGTGTCAATATTATTCTGCTCGGTTATAATTGTTCATCGCGGAGGCTATCCCGTCGTGCGCAACATGTTCGATGGCTTCCGTCGCGCGTTCGATTGCTTTTTCCACGGCCGGTCTCTCAGTCCGGTCGAATTTTCCCAGAACATGGTCAACCAGCGGTTCGGCCTCAGCAGAAGCGCCGATCCCAATTCTCAGACGCATAAACGTTTCGCCTAGATATTCAATAATCGATCTCAAACCGTTATGACCGCCGTCACTCCCAGACGGTCGCAACCGGAGCCGGCCAAGCGGCAATGCGACATCGTCGACTACCACCAAAATCTCTTCCGGTTGGATCTTGAAATAATGCGCGAAACGACCAATGACATCACCGCTTTGGTTCATGTACTTCAGCGGTTTTACCAACAATGTGTCTCCCCATTTTGCCCAACTGGAGCCCCACGTTGCCGATCTTGAGAAGGTGACTCCTTTTTTCCCTGCCAGGCAATCAATGACCATGAACCCAACGTTATGGCGCGTATCGACATACTGCGAACCGGGATTGCCCAGGCCGGCCACCAGACGTAGATCCGCCATGGTTGACTAAGGCTGCGACGTTTCCGGCTTGGCTTCAGGCTTTTTCTCGGTGATGACTTCCGGCGTCGCCGCTGCTTCGACGGGTTCGGTGACCTCTTCACCCACGCGCGAAGCAACCACGCTCACAACAGTCAGGTCATCGTCAGTGATGGCTTCGACTCCTGAAGGCAGCTGGATATCGCGAACGTGGAGCGACTCGCCGATATTCAAATTCGAGACGTCTATCCGAACGATATCCGGCAGATCTTGTGGAAAACACTCAACTTCCAGGGTGCGTAAAGAATATTCGAGCAGCCCGCCAAAAGTTCTTACGCCCAAAGCTTCGCCCACAGCCTCAATCGGTACTTCGGAAGTAATCTTCTCGGTCGCTGAAACGGCATGGAAATCGACATGCACCAACGCGCGTTTCAAAGGATGATGCTGAACTTCCTGGATCAGAGCCAGGCGGTGTGTGCTCTCGCTCCCGTCAACGATCTCGAGCTCGACCAGAACGTGCTCGCTCGATGCGTGAGCCAGCACCGTCGTAAGTTCGCGCGCGTCAATTTGCAGAGTCATCGGCTCCGCCTGAGAGCCGTAGATGACTCCGGGAACCAACCCCTGTTCTTTGATTTTCTTTACGGCATTGCGACCAACCAGGGTACGCTTCTGCGCCTTCAATTTAACTTGTTGAGCCATGATTCTTAAGACTGTGTTGCATTGATCTCGAAAAGCGAACTTACCGACTCGTTCGTGTAAATTCGGTGAATGCCCTCGCCAAGGACCTCAGCAATTGAGAGGACGGTAATACGACATTCCGGATGAAGTCTCACCGGTGTACTATCGGTGGTGATCAGCTCCTGGATTTCCGACTTCTTTAATCTCTCGTGAGCTATGTCTGTGAAAAC
Source organism: Verrucomicrobiota bacterium (assembly GCA_019236035.1). Classification (GTDB taxonomy): domain Bacteria; phylum Verrucomicrobiota; class Verrucomicrobiia; order Chthoniobacterales; family JAFAMB01; genus JAFAMB01. The sequence goes on from JAFAJU010000173.1 coordinate 2,548, forward strand.
CGCATGGGAAACGCCGGCATAAATGTCTTTGGCCCCATATTTTTTCAAAAGCGTTGCTGCACTGGTCAGCGTGCCGGCGGTTTCGGTCAGGTCATCCACCATGATTACATTTTTACCATCCACGTCGCCAATCACTGTTAACGCCTCTGTCTCGGTCGGGCTCTTTCGGCGCTTTGCGACGATAGCCAACGTTGCGCCCAAAGCCTCGGCATAAGCTGAGGCCAATTTCAGGCCGCCAACGTCCGGCGACACCACGACCAGGTTGTCGAGCTTCTTTTGGCGGATGTAGCGGATCAAGACGGGCGCTGCGTATAAATGATCGACCGGGATGTCGAAAAAGCCTTGAATCTGTTGAGCGTGCAGATCGAGCGTCAGTACCCGGTTTGCACCAGCCGCGACGAGCAGATTGGCGACGAGTTTAGCGGTGATGGGAACCCGCGGCTGATCTTTACGATCTTGCCGGGCATATCCAAAATATGGAATTACCGCCGTGATGCGATAGGCGCTCGCACGTCTGGCTGCATCAATCAGAATGAAGAGCTCCATCAAATTCTGATTCGTGGGCGGGCAGGTCGGTTGCACAATGTAAACATCGCGCCCCCGAATATTTTCGTTAATTTTGACCCGCGTTTCGCCATCGGGAAAGGAACTGACCACGGCGTCGCCGAGGGGAGCATGCACCCACTGGCAAATTCTCAAAGCAAGATCGCGGTGAGCCGATCCTGAAAAAATCTTCATCTCTCGATTGAGCGGGGTCATAGCCTGGCTAAGAGGAACCGAGACTGTAACGCCGAAATCCGTTTTTGCAAGAGGAGGTCACGAAGGGGGCGAAGGCCGCGGAGGTTGGGTTTTACCACAGAGACGCAGAGAAAGCGAAGTTCGGATGTTGTTTAAAAAGGTGGGCAAAATCCACAGGGGCAGATCCAAATTTTCGCCAGCCTCCGTGTCCTCTGTGCCTCTGTGGTAGATACCCCTCCGTGCTCTTTTCCCCCTCCGCGCCCTCCTCCCTCACGCGAGCAACTCGGCGAGCTTTTCCCTAAAGGCCTCGTCATCCCGGACCGAATAATCTGCGTCTGCCTTTAACCGCAGTTCCCTTCCGTCTATCGTCCGGAATCGAAGGTAGAGTGGCTGCATCCCAGGAAACTGCCGGACCAGTTCGCGTATTGCCATCAGCCGTTCTTCGTCGGCTTTTTCCATTGGGATGTCGATAGTGAGCGCCTTGGCGGTTTTCCGGCGGGTGATTGGTCCGATCTCACTGGCCACCAGGCGGATGCTCTCGTCGCGTTTGTCCAGCTTACCGCTCACGGCGACGATTTTACCTTTATCAATCTCTTTGGCCGCCCTCGCGAACACGTCACTCCAGACCATGACTTCCACTGATCCGGTAAAATCTTCTATGGTTAAGATCGCAAACGGCTTCCCATCTTTGCGGGTATGCTTCTTGTCAAACGCGGAGATCGAACCGGCGACTTGAACGGTGACCTTGTCTTCCTGATGGGCCAACTCGGACACCGCCACGTATTTGCCTCCCTCGATAATCTCCCGGTACGCGTCCAATGGATGGCCGGTGATGTAAAAGCCGAGCAGTTCTTTCTCGTACCCGAGCTTTTCCCCCAGTGACCAGGGCCTGTACTGGACGACGTCCCCATTTGTTTTTGGTGCCGGCGCCAGCTCGAAGTCGCCGAACAATGAGATCTGGCCGGTTCGCCGGTCTTTATGCGCCGAGGCCCCG
>JAFAJU010000317.1 GCA_019236035.1 Verrucomicrobiota bacterium
CCCGTGCAACGAGATCCGCTCGAGGCCGTGCCAAAAACCTTGCCCTTCGCCAAAAAAACGCTTTTGCAATTCTTGGACGGTCTTCTCGTTGAGATGATAATTTCGCCGTTTCGACAGGTCTTCATAGCCTAGGAAGATGTAGGCGGATTTATCAAGCTTTCTGGCGCCGACCAAAGTTCCAGTATCCGTGGAGCCCAACGTGGTCCAGTTGGTTTGGCTGATGTCGGACTGCCCGTCCGGCAGATTGATTTGACAGTCAAAGTCGTCGGACTTCCAGAGTCCCGCAGAAGCTGTGGCGACCGACAGTGCAAGCGCCAGAAAAGCTGTGTAAAGAGTGTTCATGAACAGAGACTTTTAGAAGAATGTGAGCGGGTGTGTCAAATGACGATACCCGGATCTCTATCGGCCGCGGCACCGATTCTGCACAACTGTTGGAGAGTTTCACCGAAAAGCTCGTCCAGCAATCAGCCGCCACACGGCTTCACCGGATTTAACCGTTTTCAGACGTGCGACGCCGGTCACGCAGGAGCGCGACCCTACCGAAGGAAATAGTTTCTCTGTCGATCACTAATCCGGTGCCCGAGCCGCTCGAGGACCTGGAGCATATCTTCCCAGACCTTCCGCTTCTCAGTCATGGCCTGATTCCGCAATAGGTAGGAAGGATGAAATGTCGCCATCACGGGAATCGAATTGAATGAATGCCAGCGGCCGCGCATATCCTTCATCGGCTCGGTTTTACCGAACAGACCACGCATCGCGGTTGCGCCCAAAGCAACCATCACCTTTGGCTGGATAAGTTCGATCTGCTCGCGGAGATAAGGTAGACAGGTCTGCATTTCCGCCGGCGTGGGCTGCCGATTTCCCGATGTCCCTGGAGGTATATCCGGACGGCATTTTAGTACATTAGCAATGTAAACGTCCGACCGCTGAAACCCCATCGTCTGGATAATCTTTGTCAGCAGTTCGCCTGCCCGTCCGACAAATGGTTCGCCTTGCATGTCCTCGTCGGCGCCGGGTGCTTCGCCGACAAACATCAGGTCTGCTGCCGGGTTGCCGACTCCAAAAACAACAGTGTGTCGAAACGCGACCAGGTGCGGACATTTGGTGCATGCGAGCACCCTCGTCCGCAACTCTTCAAACGTCTGCGGATCGGCGCGTTTCTCCCGCTTACCTGGCTCACCAGTTGCTCGGTCGGCAGCTTCAGTGGTGCTTGGCTCACCGGCTTGGAAAGCTTCGCGGACAGATAAATCTTCCTCGGCGCCCGGCTTTCTCGCCAGTTTTCCCAGTTGCGTGATTCTCTGGAGGACGTGGTTATCTGCACGGAGATCAGGACGTTTTTCCAGCCCGCTTAGCATCGCGATGACCAATTGCAGACCTTGCTCGAACGATCGCGTTTGCATCTACGCCACTCTGGAGAAAATCGTCTGGTAATCCAGCCTCGAATTCCAACCAGTTTTCTTTGATCGGGTGAAAAAATCCCAGCCGCCACGCGTGCAACATCTGCCGGCCGTGTTCGCTGGATGCCTTCCCGTAAACTTTATCGCCGAGGATGGGATGTCCGATGGAATGGAGGTGGACCCGAATTTGGTGGGTTCGTCCCGTAAAAATTTGGCACAGGACGAGGGCCCAACGGTTCGTTTGCTGGATGACTGTAAACTTCGTGTGAGCGGGTCGTCCCCTGTCTATTACGGCCATTTTCTGGCGGTGCACGGGATGACGGCCAATCGGCTTACGAATCTCACCGGTGGCCTCGGCGAACTGCCCGGCACACAGCGCGAGGTAGAACTTATGAATTTTTCGTCCTGCAAACTGGGCACTCAACCGGTGATGCGCAAGGTCGTGTTTGGCAACCACGAGGCAACCGCTGGTTTCTTTGTCGAGCCGATGGACGACACCCGGCCGAAAGTCACCGCCGACGCCACTCAGATTTCCGGAATGATACAGCAGGGCGTTAACCAGTGTTCCCGAGCGCACGCCTGCCCCGGGGTGAACGATCATGCCGGCCGGCTTGTTGACGACCAACACGTGCTCATCCTGGAAAAGAATGGTCAGCGCAACGTCCTCGGGCCTAAGGTCAACCGGTTCAGGTGCCGGCTCCGAAATGGTGACCGTGTCCCCTGTGCGGACGATCTGCTTGGCGCGGCTGGAGGTTCCGTTCAGCAGAACGTGGCCTGATTGTATCAACGTTTGTATCCGTGCCCGTGAAAAGCGCTCTATTTTTGCGGCCAGAAAGAGATCAAGGCGTTGCTTGGCATCCGCAGGAGCAACCACGATTTGGTCGATATCGCTTTTCACTTCGCATCTCTAGCCGCGGCCAGGAAGCTTTGCAGTAGCGCACCTGGATCATGAGCCCTCATCAGCGACTCGCCGATCAAGGCCGCATGGGCGCCCGCAGAGACGACCCGCCGAACGTCCTCGGCGGTTCGAATCCCGCTTTCGCTGACGATGGTGCAGTGGCTGGGTATTTTGGGGGCCAATCGTTCAGTCACATTCAGATCGAGCTCGAACGTGGCAAGGTTGCGGTTATTGATGCCAAAAAAGGTTGCTCCAATGGCAAGCGCTCGGTCGAGTTCGGTTTCGTTATGAACTTCGACGAGGCAATCAATCCCGATCTGATCGGCTACCGCCTTAAGCCGAATCAATTCATCATCGGTCAGCGCGGCAACAATCAAAAGCACGGCATCGGCACCGGCGAGCGCGGCTTGGTAGATCTGGACTTCGTGGAGGGTGAAGTCCTTTCTTAGAATGGGCCGTGGAACTCTGTGCCGGATCAGTGCGAGGTAGTCGAGATGACCCTGAAAGAATTTCTCGTCAGTCAGGACTGAGATACAGTTTGCACCGGCCGCATCGTAGGCCAGAGCGGTTCGGACGGGATCAAAATCCTCCGAGATCACTCCGGCGGAAGGGGACGCCCTCTTCACTTCACCTACGAATCCAAACTCACCGGAAGCAAGCGACTTCCGGAAACCGCGATATGGACGTTGGGTGGCTGCTCGATCGCCCCAGTCCGCGGTATGCGCTATCCATGGCTCAATCTCTTTGCGCTTATGAGCGACAATCTCTGCAAGGCGGCTCATTAGAACGCCAATCTAGCATAGGCTATTGGCTGCTGGCTAGTGCGAGGCAAAGGCGCTAATTGCTTAGAGCAACCGTAATCTTCCCGATCTGATCATTCGTCTCCAGGTAACGATGCGCGGCCGCGTATTCATCCAATCCATCAAAGACTCGATCGATCTTTGCCCAAAAAAGTTTTGATGACAGACCGTCCGAGATGAATTTTTTGGCGCGTTCCATTGCTTCGGATTTCGCTTGGAGACCAAGTCTAGAATGGCCGGTGAATTCAAAAACCCGGAAGCCGCAATGTACCTTGATCGCCCGCAGAAAGCATGCGCCCAGAGGCAGCAGCGTCCCGAACTCCATCGCTCCGAGGTGTCCGTAAACGATGACATGGCCGGATCTTTTGGTGGCCCATACCAGTTCTTCGAGGCCGGGGCCGGCTACGGCATCGTAGATCACCTCAGCGCCGAGTCCTTCAGTCAGTTCGAGAATTGCTCCCTGGACATCCTCCGCACCGGCGATTATAACCTGGTCCGCTCCAAGCTCGAGCAAAGCCTCTTTTTTCATTTCTGAACGTGTGACTGCGATGCTCTTCGCACCGATCGCTTTTGCCATTTGTATTGCTGCAACTCCCATTGAAGAACTGGCGGCGGTTATGACGACATGTTGACCCCTTTTGAGGTTGGCGAGCTCTAGTAACCCAAAGTAAGCAGTAAACAAACCGGTGTTGACCGCAGCCGCCTGCACCGGGGTCAGGTTCGCGGGATATACGGTCAGCGCGGTCTCAGGATAGATGACGGTTTCACCGTGCGCTGCATAGTCCAACAACGATACCGCCGGGAGTGTGGAAACGCGATCACCCACCTTCAATGTTTTGACTTCAGGACCTATCGACTCGACAACACCCGCAGCGTCGTATCCGATTTGCGCAGGAAACTCAGGTTCTTCGAAGTACGAACCCTGCCGCCATAGAAGGTCCGGCCGGCTTACTGCGACGGCCTGCACCCTGACTAACACTTCTCGCTCCTTCAGTTGCGATAGCTGGACTTCATCGATTCTGAGTACATTCGATCCGCCCGTCTTATGGAAACGAATCACTTTGGCGGTTTCATTCATCAAACATTTGCCTGTTAAGTTCAATGGAACATTACGTCGACTGGATTCGTCACGCTATGGCACAAACCGATCCTTTCGGATAGCTCTTACGGGCTATGGGGCGGTCCTACCAAGGTCGATGCGCTCTGCCGCCGGTAGGGGCGCGCTCCCGCGCGACCGGCGCGACAGCGCGGCCACGTCGCCAGGAACGAGCGCCCCGATTGCGCGCACGCGCCCGTTCGAGCAGGTATTTCGGGCGTGATCATTTGCCCTCGACAGCGCTTGTAGGTACTGGCAGGGTGAATAGTTTTCTTCACAAAGAGCGGCGCTGATAAATTATGAGCTCTTCTGCTTTATCTTCGCAGAAAGAAATAAGGATCCTGATCGCGGACGATCATCCCGTTGTTCGCGAAGGTCTCGTCACCATCCTGGCCCTCCAGAAAGATCTCAAAGTTGTCGGGCAGGCTCGGGACGGGGAGGAGGCCTGTTTACTCTACGATCAGCTCTCTCCGGACGTACTCATCCTTGATCTGCGGATGCCAAAAAAGGATGGCCAGCAGGTTGTGTCTGAGCTGATGTCGCGAGAGCCGCGTCCGCGAATCATCGTGCTCACCAATTCCGCGAAGGCAGAAGATTTGCGGCGGTCGCTCACGGCCGGCGCGAAGGGTTATCTCTTGAAGGGAGCGGAGCCGCGGCAGGTCTGGGAGACTATTCGCGAGGTTTTCGCGGGGAAATCTTCATTGCCGCACGACATCGCTGCACAACTGGCGGAATCCATGGCGCAGCCACAACTCTCCCAACGCGAGCTTCAGGTTCTCAGGCAAATGGCTTTCGGCAAAAGCAACAAAGAAATCGCGCAAATACTTTACATCAGTGAGCACACGGTAAAGAACCACGTGAAGGTCATTTTCAAAAAACTAAATGCCATTGGCCGGACTGAGGCCATGGCGATCGCGACTCAACGCGGGCTGATTGATAGCGGAGCTTGCTAGTGCACTGTCTCGTACACAGCGGTAACGTCGCCGCGGGACGGAGGGTTGCGTTTGCGCGCTAATAGTTGTTATGACCTCGCAAGAACCTGAGCGCCCGTTAAAGAGCATCGGCGGCCCCGTTGATCAGCTCGATCTGGTCGCTGTAGTCAACGCCTCGCAGGCGGTTTCGGGCGCGATCATCTTCGACAAACTAGTAGAGACCCTGATGCTAGTCGCCGTCGAACACGCGGGCGCTGAGCGCGGCCTTCTTATCCTCTCACAGGACGGGAATTCCCAGATCGAGGCAGAGGCCGCTAGAGGTCCTGACAAAGTCGAAGTTCATCTGCGTCAGCAACCAGTTTCAGCATCCGCGGTTCCCGAATCCATTTTGCATTACGTGGTACGAACCGGGCAGAAAGTGATTCTGGATGACGCCAGGGTTCAGAACCTGTTTTCGGGCGATGAGTATGTGCGGCGGCGTTGTCCTAGGTCCGTGCTCTGTCTTCCCATCACAAAGCAGGGCGAACTGATGGGCATACTCTACCTGGAAAACAACCTCACGCCGCGCGCATTCACCCCGGACCGCCAGGCCCTGCTAGAACTACTGGCTTCACAAGCGGCCATCTCTTTGGAAAACGCCCGGCTCTATGCTGACCTGGTGCAAGAAAATGCTGATCGAAAAAGGGCCGAGGAGGCGGTTCGTGCCAGCGAGCAGGAACTGAACAGATTGAACCGCACCCTGCAGACTCTTTATGAGTGCAATCGCGCGCTCATTCATGCTACGGACGAACTAGAGCTGTTTCGGTCTGTTTGTCGGATTCTGGTCGATATGGGCGGTCTTCGCTTGGCTTGGGTTGGTTGCTGCGAAAATGATATCGAAAAGACTGTCCGCCCCTTAGCATATGCTGGATACGGCGCCGACTACCTCGAACAAGTCAAAATCTCCTGGGGAGAGGAAACTGAGATGGGGCGGGGTCCTACTGGGATCGCACTCCGTACCGGTAAACCCTATTGGGTTAAAGACACCCGCATAGACCCCGCCTTGGCTCCTTGGCGGACCGACGCCGTTGCCAGGGGATACGCCTCCTGCGTTACGCTGCCGTTGATCGCTGACGGGATTAGACTAGGCAGCCTGAGTCTTTATGCCGCAGAACCCGACGCCTTCAATGAGAGTACGATTGAGCAATATACCGATCTGGCGAGCAACCTGGCGTATGGTGTCGTTGCCTTGCGCACGCGGGCAGAGCGAAGGCGAGCCGAGGCGGCGCTGCGCGAGCACGCGGTCAAACTTTCGCAGGCGAATGAGGTACTAAAACGCAGCCTGAATGCACTGGCCCGCGACCAGCATCTTCACGGCTTTGTTGATCAGGTCTTAGTCGTGCTAACCGAACAACTCGGCAGCCGTTCCTCGACCTTGTGGCTCATCGATGTAGAACATTGCCGAGGATATTTGCATTTGGTCTGCCAGGATGGACGGGTGGTTGCGGCCCAGCATTCTGATCATCCAAATGCGCGCGAACCTCGCCAATGGTCCAGCGACGACCCCGCTTGGATAGCGCTGCAGGTTAAGCGCCCTTTTGTTCACTACGACGCTGTTAACAATCCCCAGGCAACGCCTACGCCCGCTCATCGAGCCTATTTTTCAAGCCTTGGCGTCAGGTCGCTGGTCTGGCTACCGCTGGTTTTCGGTGAGCAGCTTATCGGCATGCTCTCCGTACGAATCACGGCGAATCGTAAGATTGATGACGAAGAGCTCGAGTTTGCGCAGGCGCTGGCTCAGCAAGTGACCCTGGCCCTTGAGTTGGCGAGATTCGCTGAACAAGCAAAGCAAACCGCTCTGGTCGTAGAAAAGGAGAGAGCCGCGCGGGAGCGTGCCGCGGAGCTCGCGAAAGCAAACGAGGCGCTCCTCGAGTGTCTGGATGCACTCGCCTTAGTGCCCGAACTGGATGAATTCCTCGGGCAGGTGATGATCGCGATCACACGCCAACTTGGAGCCACATCGTCTGCCTTACGATGGCGCAACCACCAGCAGAACTGTTTGACCTTAGACTTTGTTTTTCAAGACGGCCGGGTGATGACCCCAGCGGAAGCCAATTACCCGGAAAATTTGCGTTCCGTTCCCCTCGATGAGCCCCGTATGTTGGAGAGCCCGGTTACCGTCTTACACCTGCTCGACAATCTCGTCGCTCTGCCGGAAGCCCATCGATCCTACCTGGCCGGGCTTGGCGTCAAGACATTGCTAAATATTCCTCTGGTCATAGCCAGGCAATTAATTGGTAGTTTGACATTTCGCTTCAATGATGACCGGGAATTTCGTCCGGAAGAAATCGAAATAGCGCGGGCACTAGCAATCCAGGCGAGCCTTGCGATTCAACTCACGCGGTTAGCTAAGGCCGCTAGGCAAACAGCGGTGCTCGAAGAGCGAAATCAGCTCGCCGGCGAGATTCATGATTCGCTCGCTCAGTTTTTCACTGGGATCTCGATGCAGCTCGGGGCAGCGAAGGAGGTTAACCAGACAGGCGTCGGTAACGTCTCTAGTTTCCTGGAACGGGCATCTGACTTGGCCCAATTCGGGCTGGCTGAGGCGCGCCGGTCTGCTTTCAGTCTGCAACCGGCAATCATAGAGGAGTCAGGATTGATCGAGGCGCTGCAAAGGTTGGTCGAGCGGTCAAATATTCCTGGCAGGTTACGCTGTAATTTTCACTCTACCGGTGTACCCGAAGAGCGCTTGCCGCCCGCAGTTCAGCAGGATCTTCTGCGAATTGCCCAGGAAGCGATGAGCAATGCTGTTCGCCACGCGAAGCCGACAGTCATTAACGTTAACTTGCGCAGCCGTCCGCCCAACCTTGTCTTGGAGATCGCCGACAATGGTTCCGGCATCGCTGATGCCGAGGCGGCGAGCAAAGAAGGATTCGGATTCTCTAACATGCGGGCTCGAGCCGAAAATATCGGCGCAAAGCTAGAGGTCCGAACGGCGGCGGGTCGTGGCACTACTGTTGTCGTCCACGCGCCGATGAACTTCTGAGCTGCTGAAGGCCCGCAGCCCGCCGCTTTCCCGCTATTGTTGCGTCGATTCCGGACCAAAGGGCCAGGGTCGGTCGAAGCTATGTTCCTCAGAGTTATACACGCTTGGGCGAATCTGAGGATATCCGGTCGCATGGTTATGCTTGACCCTTCCTCCGGCAATAGCGCTGTTCATGAGCCCCATCAGGGCGATGGCCGGAACGATTAAAACCAATTGAAGATAGGTTTTTTTATTTAAAATCAGATGTGTTTTCATGATTGTTTGTTATAAACCTTCCAATCGTTAGCATGAGTTTTTAGCCGCTTCTATAGTCGGAA
>JAFAJU010000391.1 GCA_019236035.1 Verrucomicrobiota bacterium
GACCCGAAGCAAGTCAGCCAGCTGATCTTCTGCAGCGGTAAGGTTTATTATGATCTGGCTAATTACCTTGAGACGAACCGGGTCGGCGACGCTGCTCTGGTACGTCTGGAGCAACTTTATCCCTTGAGCTTAGACGGTCTCGAAGACGTGATCAGCGATGTTCGTTCCGCGTCTAAATGGGTTTGGTGTCAGGAGGAACCCAAGAATATGGGCGCATGGAGCTATATCGCTCCATTGCTGGCCAAGGTGGCGGGGCAAGCCATCGAATACGCAGGTCGACCGCCTGCGGCGAGCCCCGCGGTTGGCTCCAAGGCATGGCACGATCAACAGCAGAAGGAGCTTGTTCACCAGGCGTTCAGTATGTAATCGGTGGGGGAACGTTAAACATCTCCCCTCTCAATGAGCATTGAAGTCAAGATACCTGCTGTTGGCGAGTCTATCACCTCTGGCGTCCTGGCAACTTGGCACAAGCAAGACGGGGAGATCGTCCACGATGGCGAGGCCCTGTTTACCCTTGAGACCGACAAAATTGCGACTGAGGTGCCAGCGGTTGGCTCTGGCAGGCTTCGGATCCAGGTTGAGGCTGGTCAGGAGGTTAAAATTGGTCAGGTTGTCGCTTCGCTGGACGACAGCGTTAGTGGGCCGGTTTCCACCCCGGAACCTGTGTCCGCCGCAGCTCCGCCGGTCGTTGCGGAAGAGAGGAATGAAACCTTGTCTCCCGCTGCGCGAAGGATCGCTGAGGAAGAAAATGTGAAGCTGTCCGAGGTAACCGGCACAGGCAAACACGGTCAGGTCACGAAATCGGACTTGGTGGAGTATCTAGAATCTAAAGTCAGTCCACCGAAACAACCCAGTGCCGAGCCTGCGACCGACGTTCCGATTTCGTCAATTCCCGCCGCCGAGCTGGCGTCTCGCACGACCCGGCGCAAGCTGACCCCTTTACGGAAAAAAATTGCCGCTCAACTGGTGATGGCGCAGCAAAACGCCGCGATGCTCACAACGTTCAATGAGTGCGACATGTCGGCCGTTATGCAGCTTCGATCGCAATACCAGGAGTCGTTCCAAAAAAGACACGGCGTAAAACTCGGATTCATGTCTGTTTTCATCAAGGCCGCGGTCGATGCGCTTCAGTCTGTGCAAGCGATGAATGCCAGAATCGACGGTGATGATCTCATAGAAAATCACTATTACGACATCGGCGTCGCAGTGGGAACGGAGCGCGGGTTGGTCGTCCCGATTATTCGAGATGCGGATAAAAAGAGTTTTGCCGAGCTGGAGAAAGAGGTCGCGGCCTATGCCGAAAAAGCGCGCGAAGGGAAATTACATTTGGACGATCTAACCGGCGGAGTTTTTACAATCACGAATGGCGGAATCTACGGATCACTCCTGAGCACTCCGATCTTGAATCCTCCACAGAGCGGTATCCTCGGGATGCATAAAATTCAGAACCGACCTGTAGTGATTGGGGATAAAATCGAGGTACGCCCGATGATGTACTTGGCCTTAAGCTATGATCATCGCGTGGTGGATGGCAAAGAGGCGGTTACATTTCTGGTACGAGTAAAAGAATGCGTGGAAGCTCCAATGCGGTTGCTATTGCGAGGGTAAAAGATCAGAGGAGTTGCACTCTTTCCGAGACTTATTTTTTCCTCTTCCGCCCGTAAAGCATCACCGCGAGCTGGCGACCGACCCATCTCGGATCGATCGACGGTAAACGGAACGAGATCCGAGGCGCACCGGGCGGGCGCACCAGGTATCCGATGACAATGCGCAAAATAAGGGTGGAAAGGGCTACCGCCACCAGAGCCGGTATTAAAAGCGGAAACATTTTGGATACTATGCCGCTTCTCTGACAAATGGCTACAGCCTGCGTCGCTCACAAATCCGGTAGGGGTCCGCGCTCCTGCGCGACCGGCGACGGCCGCGTAACGTACTCGGATCGCGCAACGCTGGTCGCGCGGGAGCGCGACCCTACCGGATTTGTGAGCGACGCAGGCTCGTTAATCAAATCGACAAGGGCCCGACGGGTTTTTCTTGGCTTCGAAACAAAAATGGATCTGGTCGAGTGTTACTCTCCCAATGGAGAGCGGCGGAATCTCGCTTTCGCTGAAGAAAGCAACGGCGCTTGTTTCCAATGTCGGCTTGGCTTCACCTGCCTGCAGCCGGCAGAGCATAAATAGCTTATAAACATGAAACGGGAAGGGCGGCTCATGCGCATGCTTGGCTCGGTCGAAGATGGCAAGCATCCTTTCGGCCTTTGCATGAAATCCCGATTCTTCGAGTATCTCGCGTTCCACAGCTTCGGACGGCGAATCTTCTACGTCCGCCCAGCCTCCAGGCAACGTCCACAGCCCGTCTGTCCGTTCCTGAACAAGCAGCAACTTCCCGTCCAGAAACACCACGCCGCGAACATCGACTTTGGGCGTAGCGTATCCGGTCTGATTCTCGAAAAGCCGCGAGATCAATGACGGTGATTCGCCGGACTGTTCGGCAAAAATCTCAATCGAGATTTTCAAAATTTTTTGGTAGCGCTCGCGATCGTACTCAGATTCCGAAAAGTGCAACCCGGATTGCGCAATGGCCTGCAGCGCGCGGGCCCAATGGACCCATCTTGGTTCAGACGACATAGCTGCCAACGTCGGCGAAGGTCTACGAACGTCAATGGTAGGGTCGCGTGGGTGTCGAATCGTGCTCGTGCTCGTGCTCGTGCTCGATCGATTGGCCTTCCGCGCCGAAAAGAGGACATGATCTTTCTTCAAGCACTTTGTTCCGGCTGGCCTGGCATTGAGGGTCACACAGTTTCTCGAGCACGAGCACGAGCACGAGCACGGGGACGAGCACGGGGACGAGCATGGGGACGAGCACGGGGGGAATTTTCATGTCCGAAAACGGCGAGACAAGGATCCAGTTTTGGGCCAGTTTTGCGGTATGCAATTGAACCGCGATCAATGCTACCAGGCGATCATCACACGGGATCCACGGTTCGATGGGCATTTTTTTGTCGCGGTG
>JAFAJU010000079.1 GCA_019236035.1 Verrucomicrobiota bacterium
GACCTGATCGTGTGTCACATAAAACGTGGTCACACCTAGGCGGCGTTGCAGTTTTATAATCTCTGCCCGCATTTCGACACGGAGCTTTGCGTCGATATTGGACAGGGGTTCATCCATCAGAAAGACCCGCGGTTCCCTGACGATTGCGCGGCCGAGCGCCACGCGCTGCCGCTGCCCGCCGGATAGTTCCTTCGGCTTGCGGTTTAACAGGCTCTCAATGCCCAGTATTTTCGCTGCCCTTTGGACCTGCTCTTCAATTTGTTTCTTCGGAAGCTTACGAAGCCGCAGGCCGAACGCCATATTTCCGAAGACGTTCATGTGCGGAAATAACGCATAGTTCTGGAACACCATGGCCACATCCCGTTCCCTGGGAATCATCCCAACCACGTCGCGGCCGCCGATCCTGATGGATCCGGCGGTAATCGCTTCGAGTCCTGCTATCATCCGCATGGTGGTCGTCTTCCCGCAGCCTGACGGACCAACCAGCACAACGAATTCGCCGTCTGTCGTATTAAGGGTAAAATCCTGAACAGCGACGACGTCGCCATACCGCTTTGACACATTCTCAAGTTCGACTATAGCCATGCGCTAGCAAGATAGTTGTTGTTCTAGATCATCCTTTGACCGCTCCGAAAGAGAGCCCGCGCGCCAGGTACCGTTGAACAAAGAACGACATAATTACCGGAGGCGCTATGGCGATAATCGTGTTTACGGCGGCTACGTTGAAATTGACGCCTTGGGTACTCCTTGAGGATAAGATAAACTCCGGGAGCGTGGCCGCATGCTGAGACGTCAGTGCCGACGCAAACAAGGCCTCGTTCCAGGAAAAGGCGAATACAATAATAGCGGTCACAATGAGCCCATCGAGGGAAAGCGGCAAAGCGATCATCCAGAAAATCTGCCAGAGGTTAGCACCCTCGATTCTCGCCGCTTCCTCGACCTCTTTGCTGACGTCACGAAAAATGTCCCGCATGATAACTACACAGAAAGCTAGGTTGAATGTCGAATATAGGAGAATAAGTCCTGACCAGGTATCGATCAGTCGTAATTGGACCATTAAAATATAAAAAGGCACTAACACAACCACAGGCGGCATAACGCGTTGGGAAAGAAACCACAGAGCGATGTCCTTGCTCTGCCACTTAAACTCGAATCGAGCCAAACTGTATGCGGCCGGTGTGCCCAGAACCAAAACGAGTAACGTCGTCCCAGCTGCGACGATCGCGCTGCTCATCAGGGAGTTAATCGACTGAGGGTCGCTAAGAACCTCATTCCATGAGTCCAGAGTGGGCCGAAAGTTAAGAAATGGAATAATCGCGCCTGCGGAGAAGGTGGCTTCCAATGTCTTGAACGAATTGACGATCGCCCAGAGAAAAGGAAGCAAAACCCAGATCGCCGCAACGACTGCGATCGAATAGACGACCACCTTTCCTCCCCGCTTTGAATGGGTCCACAACAAATTATCCATTTTCTGCTCCAGACTAATAGTGTCCTGTCCCCGAAAGACATGTTATTTCGGGGACAGGACACTAGTCGATTCGTTTTCTCATCTGCTGAAAAAAGACGGTAATGATGACGGATACCATGATCAAATACAGAATCCCCATGGCCGAGCCGCGGCCGAAATCGAAAAACTGGATCGTGATGAGATAGTTCATGATGCTGAAAAGCTGTGTGCTTGTACCCGGCCCACCACTTGTTAATGCGAAGGGCAAACCGAATGTTTTGAGCCCCTCAATGAGTCTGAGTAGGATTGCCACGGTCAACACCGGCCAGGCCAGAGGTAATCCAACGTGCCGCAGGACCTGCCAATGACTCGAGGCTTCCAGCATGGCCGCGTCATAGATTTCATCCGGTATGGAACCCAAGGCCGCTAAAGCCATCAAAAACACGAACGGAGTCCACTGCCAAACGTCAAGTATGATGGCGGCGGCCAATCCGCCTTCCCCAGTCGACATCCACGGAATTTGCACATGAATGAGATTCAGGAGAACGCTGACTAATCCCCCCTGCGAGGTAAATAGTGTCACTCCAAGATAACCGATCGCCACCTCCATGGTAAACAGAGGCGCAGTGAGCACCGACCGAAAAATTCCTTTACCTGGAAGACCGACGGTTATGATCCACGCAAAGAGAAATCCCAGACAGACTTCGACGGGTACCGCTACTCCCACATAGATCACCGTTATCAACAGACTAGGCCAGAAGCCGGGGTCAGTCAGGGCTGCATAGTAGTTTTTTAGCCCTACGTAATTCGTGATACCACGGCCAAGGACATAGTTAGAAAAACTGTAGTTCAGCGCCGAAAAAATCGGAAAAAAGGTGAACGCGATCACCCAGAGCACAGCCGGGCCAAGCATCGCATACTTGAACAAGCTCTCTGAGGCTCGTTGTGCCTTGTTAGCAGGCTCCATTTTAGCGTTCTATTTCTCGCGTGATCTTTTCCTGGTGGGGCGTCGTTGGCGACGCCCCGGGGAGTTGCAAGCAACTCCCCTCCAAGCTCCAAGCAGATAGGCCGAACACTAGGAAGCGAATGACTTCTGGTAAAGATCCTTCTGAACATCTCGACCATAGCGCTCCGTAATCTGCTCCCAAGCCTGCGCA
>JAFAJU010000016.1 GCA_019236035.1 Verrucomicrobiota bacterium
AATGCGATTGATCGTGCGATGGAAGCAATTCCCAATGAAAAGCAGGTCGCCAAAGTTTCGGCTCGAGACCGTTACAGCCTGGAAATGACTTTTTCACGCGGTCTTTTCTCCGGCTGGCTTCAGGGGGTCGACCATCAGCGGCTGGTGAGCGCGCGATGCGCCAAGAAGCGGGGACCGTTTATAGGACTCGTCCGAAGAGTTGGAAAGGATTACGTAGAGGTGGACCCGGGGGCGCAGCTCAAACCCGGCGATGGCGTTGTGTTTGATACGGGCGATGATACCGAACATGAGCAAGGCGGAAGGATCTACGAGTTTCGAGCCGGCCGCCTCTATTTCCGAAATGGACGGATCGATTTTCAGCGGTTGAAAGTTGGCCACCGCTTGTGGAAAACGGATGATCCGGCTCTAAACAAGCGGTTACAACAAACCTTCGCGCGCGATCCTGAGCCAGCCCGGAACCCCGTCGATATGGAAGTGTCAGGCCGGGACGGAGAACCACTCAGGCTGCGCGTGATTTCCGAGGAGCATACCGCCGAAGCAGATTCAGAAGTAAGGCTGAGCCGGGCAAGGACGTCGGTTCTGACCGAGTCAATTTTGCGCGAGCAACTGGGTCACTTGGGTGATACGGGCTACGTGTTGCGGAGTTTCAGTGCGAAGCTGGAGGATGACGTATTCATGGCGATCCGTTTTATTAACCAGCTCCGACGCGATGCGATCGCGCGGCTGGTAGCCGCGACAGCCGCTCGACAATCTGCCGTGAACAAGGCGCTCGGAACGCCCGGTTCCGGGCGACTCGCGGAGGTGGAAGACGCGGTTGCCTCGGGGCGACCGCATCGCTCGTTCGAGTTAGCTTTAGCAAGCCTGCTTGTCGAAACGCCGGACCTTGAAAATAAGTCTCCGGAACTCGTCACGCTCTGCCGGTCCTTCGAGCAGATTGAGGCGGCGATCGAGGAGGCGGTCGAAACGATCTACGTCGACTTTGAAGATGTCCGACTCTACCAGAAAGCGGTTGACCGTATAGGCGATCGCGCGCAGGTCTTTCTTGCTACGCCCCGGATTCAGAAGCCTGGAGAACAAGGCTTTTTTCGATTGATTGAAAACGCCCGGCCGTTCGGCGTACTTATTCGCAACCTCGGCTCAATTTCCTTCTTTCGTCAAAAGGGCTTCCGATTGCACGGAGACTTTTCGTTAAACGTCGCAAATCCTTTGACCGCCCGTTTTTTCATGGAGCGTGGCCTTCAACAGCTTACGGTTTCCTACGATTTGAGCGTTAAAGAGGTGCTTTCGTTACTTCGGCATGGCCCGGCGAGCCGGTTTGAACTCACGATTCACCAACACATGCCCATGTTTCATATGGAGCATTGTGTGTTCGCTGCCTTCCTTTCCGATGGAACCGATTACACAAATTGCGGACGCCCATGTGATCGGCACGTGGTGAAGTTACGTGACCGGGTCGGCTCTGAACACCTATTGAAGGCCGATGTGGGCTGCCGAAACACACTGTTCAACGCCAGAGCGCAGACCGGCGCTCAGTATGCCCAAGCGTTGCTGAGCGCGGGCTTACGGCGGTTCCGGATAGAATTCCTGGTCGAAAACCAGTCTGAAGCCCGTCAATTAATTTGCTTGTACCGGCAGTTACTGCGAGGAGAGATTCCCGGGGAGGAAGTTTGGCGCGAATTAAAGGTGAATCTTCAGTTGGGAGTGACGAAGGGGAGCCTGGAATGAGGTCAATTGTGGGACTGTGCTCGTGTTTGGTCCCGGCCGTATCTCAAGTTTTGACAGAATGAAGAAATCACCGCTCGCAAGCATTCTTTCGATTGTTTTTATCGACCTGATCGGATTTGGCATGATCATTCCGATCCTGCCTTTGTACGCGCAAAGATTCCACGCAAACGAATGGCAGATCGGGATCCTGCTTGCTTCTTATTCCTTCATGCAGTTTCTAGCGTCGCCGGTGCTAGGTTGGTTTTCCGATCGTTTTGGTCGTAAGCCGGTTCTGCTTTGCAGCTTGGCTGGATCGGCTGCCGGCTATTTTCTGATGGCTAATGCCGCATCGCTTACAATTTTATTTTCAGCGCGAATTCTTGCCGGTGTAGCCGGTGCCAGCGTCGGTACGGCCTCAGCCTACATCGCCGATATCACGCCGCCGGAAAATCGTTCGAAGAGGATAGGATTGATCGGAGCTGCTTTCGGAGTCGGTTTCGTTCTTGGCCCCGCGATCGGCGGTATTCTTAGCCACTTCTCGGTAATCGCACCGTTCTGGTTCGCGGGGATCCTCTCGGTTCTGAATGCGATTCTGATGTGGATTGTGCTTCCGGAACCGGAAGGGCACACGGCGCGGCAAAAAGGGCCGTCGAATTTGAATGATATCTTGGAGCAGGCCGGCAGCTGGCGCCTCGGCGTCATCACGATCACTTACTTCATCGCCATTGCCGGCTTTGCGATCGTGACAGTGATTTATCCACAGGTGAGCAACCGACGGTTCGGACTAAATCAAAGCCAGATTAGCTATATTTTCGTAATGATGGGTCTCATCGGGGCCGGTATTCAGGGTGGAGGCATCGGGAGGCTCTCCAAACGTTTCGGAGATGCTAACCTCGCGATCACCGGCTTTGCTCTGATGGCCGTCAGCATGATGTTGATGCCGCTTGCAGGCTCCGTTCCCATTTTCCTTTTATTCAGTGCTGGACTGGCGATTGGTAACAGCCTGTCACAGCCAACCGTTAACGCCTTGGCCTCCAAGGGTGCTAGCGCGGCTCTCCAAGGACGGGTGTTGGGCATCGTCCAGTCAGCTGGAAGCCTGGGGCGCGTCTTCGGTCCGGTGATTGCCGGATTCATGCTGGCCGGCGATCACCTGCGTCCTAATGCCCAATACGGCAACACGCCGTTCCTGGTGGGTGGGGTTATCATCGCCATTGCGTTTGGCTTGGCTACGACTTTGCGTGGCCAGGAGCCGGCTGTGGCTGAGAGGCCTTATCCTGTGGAAATGGATAGAAAATAGTTAGCCTGCAGCGCTCACAAATCTTCAAAGATTCGTTAGCGCTGCAGGCTATGGCAGTGGGATCTCCGGCTACGCCGGTAAACCTCCTCCGCTCTACGAGCTTTCTAGCCCGCAATGAGCGCGTCGATTCTCCCGGCGCGTGATTTTTGCGGGCTACCACTGTTCCCTCAGCCAAGCTGTCAGATCTTTTGCCCAATAGGTGATGATCATATCGGCGCCGGCCCTCCGGAAGCCTGTCATCATCTCGATGACAGCGCGTTTCTCATCGAGCCAACCCATCCGGGCAGCGGCTTTAACCATCGCGTATTCGCCGCTGACGTTATAGACAGCAGTGGGTCGCTCGAAGCGCTCCTTGACACGCCAGAGGATATCCAGATAGGGCAGCCCCGGTTTTACAATGATCAGGTCCGTACCTTCTTCGACGTCCAGAGCGACCTCGCGTAGCGCCTCCAACGCGTTCGCCGGATCCATCTGATAAGTGCGACGGTCGCCAAACTGAGGTGCGCTTTCGGCAGCCTCTCTGAACGGGCCGTAAAACGCAGAACAGAATTTTGAGGCGTAGCTCATGATCAGGACATTTGTGAATCCATGGCTGTCGAGCGCTGTCCGGATAGCGCCTACCCGACCGTCCATCATGTCGCTGGGGGCGACAATATCTGCGCCGGCTCGAGCGTGGCTGACGGCGGTCTTAACCAGGAGCTCAACGGACGCATCGTTCAGTACCTGATAGTGTCCCCCTTCTTTGGCGACGACGCCGCAATGTCCATGCGAGGTGTATTCGCAGAGGCAGACGTCGGTAATGACAACCAAATTAGGCGCGGCTTGCTTAATTGTGCAGATTGCGCGTTGAACGATTCCGTTCTCCGCGTACGCCTGGGATGCATGCTCATCCTTCTGTTCGGGAATCCCGAACAATAATACGGCCGTAATTCCGAGCTGAGCGATCGATTCGGCTTCGTCCTTCAGCGCACTCAAAGAGAGCTGGGCGACACCCGGCATACTCGCTATATCGAATCGGCCGGAGATGTTTTCGGAAACAAAGAGGGGATAGATTAGCTGGTGAACATCCAGGTGGGTTTCCCGAACCATCCGTCTTATTGTTTCGGTCGAACGCAGCCGGCGCGGCCGATGTGTCAGGTCAAGCATCCTGAATGTTAGCGGAGGAAGCATGCAGGCGGCAACTCCGACTTGCTCCGTATGGTGGCGTCACCGAGGCTCTCCCTCTGCCATGCAAAGATTTCTTCTGGTCAATCTGAACAATACTTCGACCAAGCTTGCCCTAGCGGACGACGAAAGGCTGCTTGCTAAAAAGGTGATTCGCACCGAAACGCTGTCGATCCCGGCGGTCAAGCGTGCAATCCGGCAATGGAATTTTAACCATGCTCTGGTTGGATCAGTTGTTCCCAAAAAGACCACAATCTTTCGGAGCTTACTCCGTGTTCGCATGAAGGAACTAACTCCCGACCTTGACCTTGGAGTCGGGATCGATTTTTCAGATCCGCGCGGGATCGGTGCGGACCGGCTGGCCAATGCCGTGGGCGTGGCTACCCGCTATGGTTGTCCTGCCATTGTGGTCGACTTTGGAACAGCGGTAACGTTTGACATTCTCTCCCGCAAGGGTGTCTACGAAGGGGGAGTGATCGCTCCCGGGCTCAGGGTGATGACGGACTACCTGTACCAACGCACTGCACTCTTACCTAAAATCGATCTCGCGGAGCCGGTGACTGTGATTGGCAAAACGACGAAGGATGCCATGCTCGCGGGCGCGGTTTATGGTTACCGTGGTTTGGTTCGCCAGATTGTGACTGAAATTGTCGCGAGGCTGGACGGGAAAGTCAGGATCATTGCCACGGGCGGCTATGCCGATCTCATCGCAGCTAAACTTCCGGAGTTGCAAATCGTCGATTTGGATCTCACTCTGGAGGGATTGCGCCTGATTGCGCTAAGAAATTTCAAGTCATGAGCACCCCTACAGCAATCGGTTTTGACATGGGCGCCACGAGTACCAAGACGGGCGTCGTTAAGGATGGCAAGATTGTGACGAGAGGCGAAGTGATCCCAACCCGGCAGGACGGGAACACCGCGGCGCTAATTGATGCCTTTGTTCAAGAGATTCTACGTCTGAAAGAGATACACCGCGATGCCGACGCCGTCGGGTTTGGGGTTCCCGGGATCATCAATCCGGTCGAAGGGGTGGTGGTGAATCTGACTAATGTAAAAGGATGGCACGATATCCCTTTGCGGTCGATTGTCATGGAGCGTACCGGACTCGTCGGCAACCTGGAAAACGACGCAAAGGCGATGGCGTACGCGGAATGGAAACATGGGGCGGGGCAGTCTGTGCCAAACGTAATCTGTGTGACGCTCGGGACCGCGGTTGGCGGGGCGCTGATTTTAAACAAGCGACTGTACCGCGGAGCAACGTGGGTGGCCGGGGAGATCGGTCAGATGTCGATTGACTATTCGGGTGTCGATTTCGTCTACGGCAATAAAGGCGCTCTTGAGGCTTACGTTGGGCATCGCCACATCTCGGCCCGAGCCCAAGAGATCTATAAGGAGGCCGGAAGAACCTTGTCCGATGAAGAAGCACATCTGGAAAACTTGTGTAAAGCGGCCAACGAAGGGGACGAACTTGCCGACAAGCTCTGGGCCGACATCGGACTGAAGATTGGAGTAGGTCTTACGAATGTGATCTGGCTGGTCAATCCTGACCGGATCGTTATTGGAGGTGGGGTCGCCAACGCCGGAGAAAGATTGTTCGGATATATCCGGCAAACGATCAGGTCACGCTGTGAAAAAACGTTTTGGGAGCACCTTGAAGTCGTGCCGGCGACACTAGGCAACGATGCCGGGATTATCGGGGCGGCGACACTCGCTCTCGAATCCGAGTTCCGGCCGGCTTAGCTTTTTACGAAAGCGGGAGGGCGAGGCTCCGTCCGAGCCGCGGCGCGTGGCTTCAAGGGCAAGATGGCGTGTCCTCCCCCGGCTCGGGCGGAGCCTCGCCCTACCGCTTCGCCCCGCCTTACCGGTCCGCCTCGACGCCGGTCGCAACCCCTCCGTTCGGACGGGATCGACCTTACAGGAGATCTTCCCTCACTACGCTGCGTTGCTCGCGAGAGCCGAGGATCTTGGCCTGCTGAACGACTGCTCTAGGATCCTCGTTGAAGCGGTAGCCGTGGCAGCTTGGGCAGGTCGCAACTCGTCTGGTCACAATCGAATCACACCCCTCACAAACCTTGTACAGGTGCGGCTCCTCAGCGATTTTCGCCGCCTTAGCTGCTCGCTCGGTGAGAGACATGATCTAGTTTCGTCTGATTTGGCACAGATGCACGGCAATTTTCCGCTTGAAGGTAAATTCACGCAGCCTGGATCGCTCACAAATCCTTAGAGATTTGTGAGCGATCCAGGCTAAGAGCTTTCTAGCCCGCAATGTGCTCGTCGCTTCGGCTTTTGGGTGATTTTTGCGGGCTAGGCTTCCAAATACCGACGCGGCATGAGATAGTTCTGCACATAATCGGCTACTGCCTGCTCAAGGCTAAACTTAGGACCGCGATACCCGGTTGCTTTGAGTTTTTCGATGTTGGCTTCTGTAAAGTATTGGTATTTGTCGCGGATGGCCTCTGGCATTTCGATAAATTCAATCTGCGTGGGCAATGAAAGGGCTGCGAAAACTGCGTTTGCAAGATCGACCCAGGTACGCGCTTTTCCGGAACCGACGTTAAAAACACCGTTCGCGCTCCGGGTGACAGCGAGATGAATAGTCATATCGACGGCGTCTTTTATGTACAAAAAGTCCCGCTTCTGCTCGCCGTCTTTGAACATAGATCGGTAACTTTTGAAGAGCCGAATCTTGCCGGTTTCGCGCACCTGGTCGTATGCCTTATTAACGAGGCTTCGCATTTCTCCTTTATGCCACTCGTTTGGTCCATAAACGTTAAAATACTTGAGGCCCACGATATTTGAGAGGAGGCCGCGCTGTTTCGCGTGGCGATCGAATAAATGCTTCGAATAGCCGTAGGCATTCAGCGGACGCAACAACTCTAGCTTCGCTTCGTCGTCGATCATGCCGTTGGATCCGTCGCCATACGTTGCGGCCGAGGAAGCATAAACGAAACGAGCACCGCGAGACACGGCCCAATCGCACAGGATCTTCGTGTACCGATAGTTGTTCTCCATCAAATACCCCGTGTTTCTTTCGGTCGTGGCCGAACACGCTCCGAGATGAAATACCCAGCGAATCTCGCGCAGGGCCGGGCTGTCGGCTTCTGCATATTCGATGAGAGTTGCCGACGAGAAGTAGTCTTCGAATTCCAATGGAGCAAGGTTCAGCCATTTGTCATCTTCGCCGAGTTGGTCGCAGACGAGGATATTTCGGAATCCAAGCCGATTCAGGGCCCAGATCAGGCCACTCCCGATGAAGCCCGCTCCGCCGGTGACCAGTATCTTGCCGTTTTCTAATTCATTCACGATTTGAAATCTCGAGCCAGTGGACGTTGATTGCGCAATAAAATAATTCTGGATGCCTAAAGGTCGCCGAAAAGTTCTGATACTGGGAGCGGTGTTTTGCGGGGGGTTACTTGCGGGAATCGTATTGGTCTACTTTTTTCAAGCTAGACCACAGCCGGCTCCTGACACTTCTAAACTTGAAGACCTGTTACACAACACAGCGCAATCCGCGATCGCGCTACCGCCGCTTGCCGACGCTGAAGTGGAGTTGACGATAGACCGAGCGAAACTCGACGAGGAAATCGAGCGAATCAAAGCGTTGGCGGCTAAGTTCGGGGGAACGGCAGTTCAAGGGGTGGGGGATAATAGTGGGACAGAGGTTTTGGCTCAGGTTTCACCGAAATTTACGAGTCAATTTTTAGATGCGGTCAAACATCCCGAAAAGGAACCCGCGGCTAACCTGGAGTCTCAAGGCAGCCAAACTGCGCTGGTTCAAGTGAGGTTGAAATTTCAAGGATTGAGACCCGCAGATGGCGCCTAAGATCCTCGTTACCTTTGCGCTCAGGCACGAGGGTCTATCGTTCGAGAGAAAGCTTACGCGGCGCGCGGTCAAACATGGTTTGACAGTGGGCCTACTGGGTGGCCGTGAAGTAGCCGTTTTTCCCTTGGGAGTTGGGGTCAGGAACAAGGATGGATTCAGAAGTGCCGTGGGCGAACTGAATCCCGAGTTCGTCGTCAATTCCGGATTTGCAGGTGCCGTCCGCACCCTCCTGGAGCCCGGCGACTTTGTCCTGGCTAATGACTGCAGTTCACCGGAATTGTCGACTCGGCTTCTTACAACTGGTCTGTTTGAGGCGCAGGGGCGCTTCGCTTGCGTCGATGAAGTCGCCGACGCAGGCATCAAGGAGCGGATCAATTTGCAAGGGAACGTCGTCGCAGTCGATATGGAGTCGGCTCAAATGGCCGCGCTTTGCGCCGATCTGGCCGTTCCGTGTTTGAGTGCCAAAATGATCTCCGATCGGTACGATGAATCCATCCCAGATTTATTCCTGGGCAGGGCGGCTCGGCGGATTAAAGATCTTACCGACGCGATCTGGTTCGCGAGCCGCATGTTAGTGTTGCGGAGCAATTTGGCCGATCGGTTGGTCGCCCTGATCCGCAGCCTGAGCGGTTAGAATCAGGAGTCAGGAGTTCAGGAGTTGCAGGAGTTCAGGAGTTGCAGGAGTTCAGGAGTTGCAGGAGTTCAGGAGAAGGCACCAGGCACCGCCGTAAAAGCTTAGACCTTCTGCATTGATTCGGCGAAAATTTTGCCATAACGACCCGTTTATTGTGTTGAGCGCAACCGAGGGCCCGTACCCTATATTTGCGGCTGCACCCTCTCGCTCCTGCGCTACCGAGCTTCCAACTCCTGAACTCCTGCAACTCCTGACTCCTGAACTCCTGGCCTCATTAGTAAATTCACTTTCAGAAATATTAAATCGTTTGTAATGATTGTTACTTCCATGCGTGAATTTACACGGATCGAGCCGGCTACCATCGAGGATCTTCCGCTGCTTACGGAGTTGCTGATGGATCTTTTTGGGCAGGAGCCGGAT
>JAFAJU010000113.1 GCA_019236035.1 Verrucomicrobiota bacterium
CGATCGACACCTGGCCGAGGGTAAACCGGCGTTGGAAGCGATCCGCGACGGGGCGGGCCAGATCGCCACACCTGCCCTTGTCTCCACGATGTGTATCTGTATTGTTTTTGTTCCAATTTTTTTCCTTTCCGGAGTCGCGAAATACCTTTTTGCACCCTTGGCTGAGGCGGTGATTTTTGCCATGATCGCATCTTACATCCTGTCGCGAACCCTGGTACCGACGCTGGCCATGTACTGGATGAAAGGACACGGCACAGCATCCCGGTCCGCCATAGTTTCAGCGAAGGCGGATGACCACAGCAAACCGAGAAAGAGGTTTCCGTTGTTCGATTGGTTCTCCCGCTTTCACCTGTGGTTTAACCATCGATTCGATAAGTTCAGAGAGGGTTATCGCGATCTACTGAGTCTCGGTCTGCGAAACGCGGGTAAACTGGTCACACTCGTGCTGGGATTTGCAGCGGCTTCGACATTCCTGTTTCCATTTCTGGGACAAAATTTCTTTCCGTCGGTCGATACCGGACAATTCGAAATGCACGTGCGCACGAGGGCTGGTACCCGCATCGAAGAAACCGCGCGAACGGTGGATCAGATCGAGCAGTTGATCCGCCAAATCATTCCAGCTAACCAGATGCAAATGGTAGTGGATAATATGGGCATCCCGTACAGTGGTATCAACACATCATACAACAATACGGGAACGATGAGCCCGGCGGACTGTGACATCCTGGTTTCGCTGAAGCAAAACCATGACCCGACCGAAAAGTTCGTTCAGGCGGTCCGCGCTCAAATGCATCACGATTTCCCGGATGTCGGCGTTTGGTTCCCGCCGGCGGATATCGTCTCGCAAACTCTTAACTTTGGGTTATCCGCTCCGATCGACATTCAAATAACCGGAACCGATCTAGCGGCTAACTTTAAGTTCGCGAGCAATCTGATGGAACAGATCAAGCACATTCCCGGTGCGGTGGATTTCCGGATTCAAGAGCCGAATGATGAGCTTCAATTGAACGTGACGATAGATCGTACCCTGGCGTCGATCGTCGGCATTACTGCGCAAGCGGTCACTCAAAGCGTGCTCGGCGCGTTGTCCGGGTCGGAACAGACCGCTCAAAACTTCTGGGTAGATCCTGGCAATAGAGTCAGTTATCAGATCAATGCCCAAGCGCCCCAATATGATCTGCATTCTCTGAATGACTTGCAAAACCTTCCAATTCTCGGGGGTACTTCGGGACAGGCCCAGATTCTGGCCAATGTGGCCTCGGTTTCGCGCACGACCACAACCCCGGTTGAGGATCACTATAATATCCGGCCGGTGATCAACATCTACGGAGCGGCTGACGGTAAAGACTTGGGATACGTGTCGGATCATATCCAGAAACTGGTGGATGCCTCTAAGAAAGATCTACCCAGAGGTAGTTTTATAAATGTGCGCGGACAGGTGACCACCATGCATGCATCCTTTACCGGGTTGTACGCTGGGTTAGCGTTTTCGATGCTGCTTGTTTACCTGTTGATGGTGGTCAATTTCCAGTCCTGGACGCAGCCGTTTATCATTATCACGGCCCTGCCTTGCGCGCTTGCCGGAATTATCTGGATTCTCTTTGCGACAGGCACAACCTTGAGTGTGCCGGCTCTGATGGGTGCGATCATGTGTATGGGGGTGGCTACGGCAAACAGCGTTCTGGTCGTGACTTTTGCTAACGAACTGCTTGAGCGGTATAGAGATCCCTATCGGGCAGCGCTCGAAGCCGGATACGTCCGCATTCGACCAGTGCTCATGACAGCCCTGGCCATGATCATCGGGATGGTACCGATGGCATTGGGCCTGGGTGACGGCGGCGAGCAAAACGCTCCGCTGGGTCGCGCAGTGATCGGAGGTTTGATCTTCGCTACTGCGGCCACCTTGTTCTTTGTTCCGACCGTATTCATGCTAGTGAACAGCAAGCGACGCTTTGAAACGGGAGAGGTTTCTCCCGCACCAGCTTTTGGTGGAGCAGAGGGCTAGCCCGGCAAGGCTAAACGGCCTGAATCTGAAGTTCACACCACTGTTATCCAAAACTTCTTGGCCTTATGAGCGTTGCAAGCGGCATCGCGCGAGCTCGAGCGCGACCCAAAAAACGCAACCGCTGTTCGCGATTACAACTTTGGGATCGCGCGCATTTTCCAGATCATTCATGACGCGAAACTCGATCCATGGAGCGCGCCGCTCACGGTTCCTAGTTCGGCTGGCGATTTCACGCTTACGCACAAACTCGATCCGCGGCCCGGCCAGAGATTGGACGCGTCATCTTCATTGCCTCGCCGCTGCGCGGCAGCAACATGGCAAAGGGACTGCTCGGGACCCTCGCAGCCATGATTATCCGGGAAGCGACCGTAAGCAGTCAAGCCAGCCGGGAGATGCTGCGTCTGACCCGGATCGAGAACGCTGAGCTGAAACCGATGCGCCGATCCAACAGCGTCGATTCTCTTTCACCGAAAAGCCGTTTTCAGAGAATTGAGCGCACCACGCCCCCATCGACGCGGATAGCTGCTCCATTCGTTGCGCTCGATGTTGGCCCTACCACGCTCGAGTTGACCGTTACGGCGCTGCCTGTCGTTGTCTCGGCCAATCCACGCGCCAAAGCAATCTGCATGGTCTTTGTGACGCCGTAGTGAATCATGTTACTCGGTAAGCAATGGCCGCATGAAATTACAGAGGAGGGCCCGGACTAAACAGTGCTAAGTACGCGCAATCTGCGGGGGCTCGTACCGCTTCGACAAAGTGCTTGTCAAGGGCGCAAAAAGGGTGATTTAGTGGGCTCGCAAAATCCCCCCGTCGAAGCCATCGGCTTCATGAGAATCAAAAGAAAGTCATACAATGAAGAATATCTGGACAGCATTCATCCTCACGCTGATGAGCCTTGCGGTGTGTCCAGCTGCAAACGCAGCTGGTGCTACGCACAAAAAGCCCTACAACATCGCGCTGATCATCAAGGCGACTGATTCCGATTTCTGGCAGTACGTGATCATCGGGGGCACCAATTACGGCCTGGACAATCCCGATAAGGCCAAAGTCAGCTGGTACGGGCCAAAGTCCGAAGCCGACATCGAAAAGCAGGTGGCCATCGTCGAAGACATCATCTCTAAGAAACCCGACGCGATCGTTATCGCTTCCACAAGCTCCGACGCCACAGTGCCAGCCCTGGAGAATGCCATCGACCAGGGGATAGCCGTTGTCACGATCGACAACAAGGTCAATTCGGACAAGATCCCTGCCTTCCTAGCAACGAACAATAAGGTTGGCGGCGGTCTCTGCGCAGACCAGTTGGTCGCGGCGCTGAAGGCCAAGGGAGTCGCACTCAAGGGCACAGTCGGCCTTGTCAGTGCCATGGCAGGCATCCAGGTGCTCGGGGACCGTGACCAGGGGTTCCGCGACCGCATGAAGGAGATCGCACCGGACATCAACGTGCTGGAGACGCGCTTCACGGACAATGATATAGCGAAGTCGCTTGCGGCCTCGGAGGACATCGACACGTCCCAGGGCGACAAGCTGATCGGCATCTTTGCCGACAACAATCATACCGGAGACGGAGTTGCACGGATGCTCACGGAGCGCAACCTGGGAGATAAAGTTGTCGCGGTCGCCTACGACTCCGACCCGGAAGAGGTCAGCGCGCTGAAAACCGGCGCACTGAAGGCCCTCATCCTCCAGGACCCATACGGCATGGGGTACAAGGGCTGCACGACCGCAGTAACGCTCCTAAATGGCGCAACGGTGCCTAAATACATTGACACCGGCGCCGTTGCAGTCACCAAGGCGAACATGAACGACAAGAATGTCCTGGATCTCCTGGATCCGACGCGCCTCAAGAGGTAGACGGAGTGTAGTAAGATAAATGCGCTCCTAATCGACCTGCCGCGTGGATGCGGGGGAAGCACCGGAGCGTGCTCTTTTTCTATCCGGAATCGAGAGCATGGCAGAACAGTCCAGCGCAACCGTCGTCTCCATGACGGGCATCCGTAAGAGCTTCCCCGGGGTCCAGGCACTCAAGGGGGTGAGCTTCAGCGTCAAGGCAGGCGAGGTTCATGGGTTGGTCGGCGAGAACGGTGCGGGCAAATCCACTCTGATTAAGATCTTGATGGGGGCATACTCGAAGGATGACGGCACCATTGCCATCGAGGGCAAAGAGGTGGAGATCCATAATCCGTTGCAGGCCAAATCGCAAGGAATGGCGGCCGTCTACCAAGACGTTATGCTGGCTCGTCACCTGTCGACGGGCGAAAACTTCTTTCTGGGGAAGCTTCCTCGCACTCCGCTCGGGTTGGTCGACTGGAAGAAGATCCACCAGGTAACTCGCGAGACTCTGAAAGACCTTGACCTCTCGATCGACCCACGGATGCTAGTGCGCCACCTCCCCCCCGCGCAACAGGAGATGGTAACCATCGCCAAGGCCGTCTACGAGAAAAGCAAGGTCATCGTTTTTGATGAGCCGACTGCGCTCCTGACGAACGAACAGGTGACCGGGCTTTTCGCGCTGATCAAGAAGCTGAAGAAAAAAAACGTCGGTGTCATTTATATCTCCCATCGCCTCGAGGAGATCTTCGCGATCTGTGATCGCGTGACGATCCTGAAGGACGGGGAATGGGTGGACACCCTTGAAGTTTCCCAGACCGATCAGGATACAATTATCACAAAGATGGTTGGCCGCAGCATCGGAGAGATGTACTCAATCCATCACCCGAAGAGGGGAGAGAAAGTCCTGGAGGCGCGAGGACTCACGCGCGAACCGCGCTTTCGAAGTGTGGACTTCGACCTCTACCAAGGTGAGATCCTCGGGTTCTTTGGACTGGTTGGCTCCGGGCGAACTGATATCCTTCGCTGTATCTTTGGCGCAGACCGCGCTGAGAGCGGAGAGATAAGGATCCGGGGACTACGGGCTCCGATCAATTCGCCACAGCGAGGCATCCGCGCTGGCATCGGCCTGCTTCCCGAGAATCGCCAGACGTCAGGCCTGGGCATGTCCTTGGCGGTGGACATCAACATCAACTTGGCCTCCTACGATCTCATCTCTCGAGGCGGATTCGTCAACCTGGGCGAGGAGGCGTCTCGCGCTAGACGGTTCGTTTCGGACCTCATCATTCGCACACCGTCCATTAAACAGAAAGTGCGCAACTTGAGCGGAGGGAATCAGCAGAAGGTGGTTGTGGCAAAGTGGCTATCCCGGAATAGCGATATCTTCATCTTCGACGAGCCAACGGTGGGAGTCGATGTCGGTGCGAAGATGGAGATTTATAAGCTCATCCAAACGCTCCTGGCCAAGGGCAAAGCCATTATCCTGGTTTCTTCGTACTTGCCCGAGGTCATGGGCCTCGCCGACCGGATAATCGTTGTCTACGAAGGGAATGTGACGGGCACTGTCTTGCGAAGCGAGTTCGAAGAGGAAAAGATCCTGCGCTTGGCTTCGGGCATTGTGAACCGCGCCAACGGACAGAAACTGTGAGTACTCTTGAAACGGTTTCTGATCGGCCGAATTCTTGGGCTCGTTTGTTTTCCAGGGTCGTGAAGTTTTTCCGCACGGGCTTCGCGGAAGGAATCCTCATCCTTATCCTGCTCGCCTTCTTCGTCATTTTCTCCTTCACCTCTCCAAGTTTTCTGACGGTCAACAACCTGTACAACCTTGTGCGCCAAGTCGCGATCATCGGCGTGGTGTCGATCGGGATGACCATTGTGATTATCTCAGCCGGCATCGACTTGTCCGTGGGCTCGATCGTCGGGTTTAGCAACATTCTGGTTGCAATGCTTATGACTCACGGAGTGCCCATCATCCCCTCCATACTGATCACCTTCGCGGCGGGCTTGGTCCTCGGGGTTATCAATGGGGTGCTGATCCACGATGGGCGGGTACCCCCCTTTATTGCCACGCTGGGCATGATGACGGCCGTTCGGGGACTTCTAATGCTGATCTCGGGCGCGCGGATGGTCGCCGGCCTACCGAGACCTTTCCTGAACTTCGCCCAGATCAACATCCTCTGGATGCCCTCCCTGTTTTTCGTTTGGCTCGTCGTCATTGCGCTGTCAGTCGTGATGACCACCGTGACGCGCTTTGGGAGAAATGTGTTCGCCCTTGGCAGCAATCCTGAAGCCGCCAGGTTGAGCGGCATCAACATCCGCGCCACGCTCTACGGCGTGTACGCGTTCTCGGCACTGACCTCTTCCATAGCCGGAATCCTGTATACCTCCCGCTTGGCCAATGGGATCCCGACGGCGGGCGAAGGTTACGAGTTGGATGCCATCGCTGCGGCGGTCGTGGGCGGGGCAAGCCTCATGGGAGGAGAGGGAACTATCCTCGGGACCGTGTTGGGCGCCCTGATCATCGCCACGCTGAGAAACGGCGGGGACCTCCTGGGAATCAATCCCTTCATCCTACAGATCGCGATCGGAGTGCTTATCGTCGCGGCCGTCCTGATCGACCAACTCACCAAACGCAAGAACGCCTGAAGCAGACGCGGTCCCGATGTCTTCCTCGGTTCGAAAACCCATTTTGTGCCTCGGTGAAGCGCTCATCGATTTTGTAGCTGCTGAGCCGGGCCCGCTGGCCAAAGCGACTCTCTTTGAGAGGTCGGCGGGCGGTCGCTTGCGGAACTGCACCGGTGTCTGCAACAAAAGAAACAGTACATGGATGTGTCATTTTTTCATTCAACGTTCGATGCTCGAGTGAAGAAGGCAGAAATACCCCTGAATATGAAATCACGCTACGTTGACACAGCTTGTCAGGCCATCGAATAAGCAGCAACCTGACGGCATATGCTATGT
This sequence comes from Verrucomicrobiota bacterium, assembly GCA_019236035.1. Lineage (GTDB taxonomy): Bacteria > Verrucomicrobiota > Verrucomicrobiia > Chthoniobacterales > JAFAMB01 > JAFAMB01. The sequence continues at coordinate 6,794 of JAFAJU010000113.1, forward strand.
CAGGGATGCCCGGTCTCTGCTAACACTCCGGCCGATGAAAACCCGGCCGAAGGGAAAGATCTTGGAGGACGAACCCGCTTGATCGATCGCGTCATTTCGGCGCAACGCAACAACTCGCTCGCTTTCGGAACGAAGCGGACGTTAGGCCCGAATTTATGAGTACACGGCCTAGACAATTTTCCCGCGCTCCTACGGGGCTAGCCTGCATCGCTCACAAATCTTTAGAGATTTGTGAGCGATGCAGGCTATGGCAACGGAATCTCCGGCTACGCCGGTAAATTCCGCTGCTTTTTACAGAAGGAATTTAAAAACAGTTTGTTTCGAATCTTTAACTTTTAAAACAGGCTCTTAAACAGACGCCGAGCGTCTGTTTAAGAGCTTTCTAGCCCGCAATGAGCGCGTCGATTCTCAGAGCGCGTGATTTTTGCGGGCTAGCGAAGTCAAAGCCGCCATTTAATACTCATGAAAATCGGTTTTATCTGTCCCCCTGTTCCGGGTCATTTCAATCCAATGAGTGCGCTGGCGCGCCAACTTCAAGCGCGCAACCATGATGTAGTGGCTATTTCTCTGCCCGTAAGCGAACCGTTCGCCCGCGCGGCTAATCTGCCGTTTGTCCCTTTTGGTGAAAAGGAATTTTCGGTTGAGAAATTCGCAGAGACGGTGGGAAAAAACAGCAGGCTAAAAGGAGAGGAATCCCAGCAATTCGTACTCGACGCGATTGCGGCGATAGCTGAGGTAAAGTGGCGCATACTACCGAAATTACTGGTCTCACTTGGCATTGATGCCGTTGTATTGGACGATTGTGACTTCTACGGCGCAACAATCCCGATCCATCTCGGAATGCCATATGCGATATTATCAAACGCGATCCATTTTGATTATTCGGGGTATACGCCGTTTTGTTATTATGACTATGCGCATGAAAGTACGTCTGAAGGCCTAAGAAGAAATCGCCAGGGTGTAGCAAAGTTTATTCGAATGCTGGTCCGCAGCCATGCAAATGTAATAGCGCAAATGAAGAAAGCCGGCATCAATGGCGACTGGGAAAACCCATCCTCCCTGTATTCGGGTTACTCCTGGATTACGCAGTGTCCTCGGGAATTTGACTTTGAAAGCTCTCATTGGCCGCGCCACTTCCATTACGCAGGTCCCTTCCATGATGGAAAAGTGTCGGCGTGAAAACCAAATGCCCGTCTTTGCGCAGAAGCTCCGCAACCCGTCGCCAGCACCAGCCGCCATGCCAGGCACCATGGACGAGAACAAAGGTTAGTGGCGATTTCATTCGGGGAATTAAAACCGAACCAAACTATTG
>JAFAJU010000395.1 GCA_019236035.1 Verrucomicrobiota bacterium
GGCGAGAAGCGCCTCTTCTACGGGCGCGCCTCCGCCGGTCTCAACTGGCGGCGCTACGTCTGCCTTCTGCAGGTCTGCACTCCATTCCTTCACCGTTGTCTACCGCGCAAATTGTTGCGGTGCTATGTAGGCCGCTCTCATCGACCCCTTAGTTAGGCCTTCCTATGCAAGGCTAAATACCGGGTATTGTAGTGCAAGAAGGGAAATATAGATAGTGCGCGGTTGCGCATATCATGGTGACGCGCGACGAAACACTCTCGATGGGAACTGGCTAAAGCTAAATCTCGTAGTTAAGCAGCGGTTCGGCTCCGGCCTCGAGAGGACGCGAGATAGTTCGGTCTCGGTTTTTCTTGGACACGATATTGATCAGAGCTCGCTCGTTTCTGACGAGTGAATCGGGAGGAACGCTTTCCATCAAGAAAACGTTTGCGCCGATCGTTGATCCGAAACCGATCACGGTTTCGCCCCCCAGGATCGTCGCGTTGGGGTAGATCGTCACCCAGTCTTCAACATCCGGATGGCGTTTCCCGCCCTTTTTGATTTTTCCTTGATCGTCCTTTTGGAAGCTGCGGGCGCCCAGCGTGACACCATGATACAGTTTTACATGAGCACCGATACGGCAGGTCTCGCCAATCACCACGCCGGTCCCATGATCGATAAAAAAGTGGCTGCCGATGGCGGCGCCGGGATGAATGTCGATCCCCGTTCGGCTATGGGCCCATTCGGTCATGATTCTTGGAATGAGAGGTAATTTTTCGCGGTAGAGGATGTGGGCCAGGCGCTGGATCGCAATGGCTTCGATGCAGGGATAGCTGACGATGATCTCGTCGTAGCTGGCGCTCGCCGGGTCTCCCTCATAGGCGGCTTCAACATCCGTCTGCAAGACTTCGCGGATTGGCTGAAGCTGGTGAATCAGGTGGAAAACGATTTGGTCAGCCCGGCAACGCGGGCACTCGGGCTCCTGCAGACGCAAACTCTTGAATGCTTCCACACGAAGCCGGTCGACAATGCTCAGGATACGGCCCGAGGTAATCTGTTGGACTTTTTGAGTCGCAATGGGCTCTTCGTCGTGGAATCCCGGAAACAAAATCTGAAGCAGGTCTTCGCAGATCTGTGTGATAGCCCTCTTGGACGGCAGATTGGCGCCATCGATGTTATTGATTCCACCTATCTCCTCGTAGGATTCCAGGATGTTGGCGATAAGCAGTGAAACAGTGTCTTGCATTAGCAACGAACGCTACCCTAGATCAGAACCGGGTTCTAGGGGAGTTCCTAATAAAATGAGCGCGGTAGCCGGGTAGGGTTCCCGCGTGACCCTACCGAAAGCGGGCGAGAGAAGCCGCCAACTCTTCGATCCGAATGGGCTTGCTCAAATAGTCATCCATGCCGGCCGCGAGGCATTTTTCCCGATCGCCTTCCAAAGCGTTGGCCGTCAAGGCGACGATGTGAATTCGCGGCGTTTGCGGGCTGTTGAGATTCCGCTCCCGCTCACGAATCCGACGCGACGCTTCGTAGCCTTCCATTTCCGGCATCTGGCAGTCCATCAGAATGAGGTCGTAATGCGTTCCTTCCAACGCGCTGAGAACTTCTGCACCGTTCGCTGCAGTATGAGCATAATAGCCGAGTTTTTTGAGCTGCAGGAGCACCACCTTTTGGTTCACCGGATTGTCTTCGGCCAATAGTATGCGCAGTGGTCCAGATAAGAGAGCCGCCGAAGCGGGCGTTGTACTAGCCCATTTTCCAACCGACGGCGTCTGCTGTGGAAGGCAGCGGCTGCCGAGTATGCGGGTGAGACAGTTAAGTAACCGGGCCTCCCTAACCGGTTTGGAGAGGCATTCTGAAATGCCGGCTTCCTGCATGGTGTGTGCGTCGAGACGAGAGCCAAGCGATGTGAGGATGATTTTTTTCGTGCCTGCAAGTGTGGGATCAGACCGCATAGCCCGGGCGAGCGTCAAACCGTTGATTCCGGGCATTTGCATGTCAAGAATCGCAACGTGGTAAGGATCCCCGGAAGCCGCGGCGGCTCGGAGCATATCCAATGCATCCTCTGCCGAGGAAGCGTGATCATCGCGCATATTCCATCCTGCGAGCTGATAGTGTAGTACGAGACCGTTTGTGGCATTGTCGTCCACCACGAGGACATTCACATTAGCAACGCTGTCGAAGCGCGGTTGAGTCACCGTGATAGGCGCTACCGGACGCGCCAGTCGAATACTAAACCAAAATTTTGAGCCATGACCCGGTTCGCTCTCCATACCAATATCACCTTGCATCATCTCGACTAAACGTTTGCAAATCGCCAAGCCGAGGCCGGTACCGCCATATTTGCGCGTAGTGGAGCCGTCGGCCTGAGTGAAAGCCTGGAAAAGCTGCGCTTGTGATTCTGGGGCGATGCCGATGCCGGTGTCACAAACTTCAAATCGTATCGTTATATGGCTTGCATCCCTGAACTCTTCTGAGACGCGGACCACTACTTCGCCGGTTTCGGTGAATTTAATCGCGTTGCTCACCAGATTCGTCAGCACTTGGCGGATGCGTCCGGCATCGCCGCGCAGATGAGTGGAAGTGCCAGGCTGAAGAAGACCCACCAGTTCCAGTCCCTTAGCATGAGCGTTCTCAGCCAGCAGTTCCAGCGTGTCCTCGATGGTCTCACGCAAATCGAAGTCCTCCTGTTCGAATGAGAGTTTGCCTGCTTCGATTTTCGAAAAATCAAGGATGTCATTGAGGATGGTTAGCAACGACTCGGCGCTAAAGCTGACCGTTCGGGCGAATTCGGCCTGTTCTGGCGCCAACGTGGTGTCGAGCAGGAGATTAGTCATACCGATGATAGCGTTCATTGGCGTGCGGATTTCATGGCTCATATTGGCCAGGAATTCGGATTTGAGCCGCGTAGACTCCAAAGCAGTGTCGCGCGCTTCAGCGAGGTCAATTTCCGCCCGTTTGCGCTCAGTGACGTCTTCTACAGTCCCCACGTGGCCGACAAGTTGTCCTTGTTCCGTGAAGATCGCTTTGGCCCGAGCATGAACCCAGCGCAACTCGCCGGATGTCGTCGTGACGCGGTATTCAGATTCAAAGTCCTGCCCAGCCTGAGCTGCAAGCTGCCATTGTCGCAAGACGTTCTCGCGGTCTCCCGCATGGAGCGCTTGCTTCCACCCATCACCAAGGCTTTGTTCCAGGGACAGGCCAGAGAGCTCGGTCCAACAGTGGTTGGTATAGATGCAATTGCCCCCACTGTCTGTCTGGTAAATCCCGATTGGCGCCGTAGCGCTGAGCTGGCGGAACCGTTCCTCGCTGGCGCCGAGTTCAGCGGTGCGGATCGCGACCTTCGACTCTATCGCCGTGTTTAGCGTCTCCAGCTCTGCCTGATGTCTGGCCACGTGACGCATTTCGCGCAGGCTCTGGCGAATAGAAAGGACAAGGAAGATGTCCTCGAATAGCACCCAACCGCCGTGTTCAAGCGCCCGTTCGACACCCACGGCATGCACGCCAAAGACGGATTCCGGCCAAAAGGCGCCCCTCAGCAAATGGTCTGCTACAACGACGACCGATCCGGTAACCAATACGCGCCAGTCGCGGTAGAACGCCAGAAACGCCAGGGAGCCGAAAACATGGAAATGGGTTTCTATACGGCCCCCGGTCAGGTGGATGAATAACGCCGAGGTGAACATCTGGCCAACCGCTATCGTATGGCGAGTCAGCGCCCTACCCGGCATTTTCCAAGCCAGGAACACAGGAAATGAACAGATTACGCCGCCGAGAAAAATGGCCGCCCACACATGCGGGTGAATCTCACTCGTTGTGCCGGCCCAGGCGAGCGGCGCAATCCACTGCGCGGCAGCAATACCCGCGAGCCATTGAAATACTAACAGGCGAGCGAAGAGCCAGTCGGTATGACGATAAATGCTATCCTGTTGTGCGGCAAAGTGTTCGTGCGCACGTTCGTCTATGGAGTCTGATGAGGTCATCGCAGGCGGGAAACCGATTGGTTATCTCCACATTCCGAAGCTCGCCGTTCGGTAGCAGCACGTGGCGGCAACGCCTGGGAATTCGGGTCAAAAAGAGGGCATCCGAATACAGGCGTTCGCGTCAGAGTTGCCGTCCCGCTTCTGGCATAGGACTCGACCGCAGACCGTCCCGGATTGTCCCCGCTATGACCACGTGCGCCCGTGATACCGCCGTGAAATGTTAATTTGCCTGAAGCATCGTAAACGACCGTGGCGCCAGAAACGGCGGCATGGAAAAGCCGGGTTTCCCGACCTTCAATGTCATTCACCACCCTTACGTCGGGCAATTTCGAGGCCGAGTACCATAAGTCTGTGTGAGTCCAAGAATCATTTTCTCCGGGTGGCCTGAGGAACACCACATAGGCCAGAAGGCGGCCAGCAGAATGCGCCAGGAGACCCGAGAGTTCTTCAAGACTAGCTCGAGAGCATGGGCATTTTGGATGCACAAACATAACAATCGTCGATGTGCCCGGCTCGCGCCGAAGCGCCGAGGATGAGGGCCATTGCCTGGGTGGGTCACCCTCTTTTCCCGGCGTGGTGGAGTAATGCCAGAGAATGGCCATGCCGACGCACGCCAGCGAAAACCAGAGACCGAATCCGATCGCGAGCATCGTCGAGGATGCGCTAAATTTAGCGATCGTATCGCCCTGCCGCCGTCTCATTATCCTGGAATATTTGCCTCCTGGTCTGTTTGTATCGGCTCTTTTCGCCAGAGATTTAGAATTTTCGTAATAATGGAATAAACTAGAAAGAGGAGCAGGCCTAAGTGCATCGGTTCCGCTTTTGCGTGATTTTTGCGCGCGAGCAAGCGAAAGTGCCCAGCGAGGAATGAGCGTCCTATCAGACAGCTCGCAAAGATAAAAGCACGGTCTCATATGCAAGTCGATGTAGCCGGAACTCGCGTCGAGCTAACAAATCTTTCAAAAGTCTTTTATCCGCAGGTGGGTTTCACCAAGGCTCAAGTGATTGACTACTATGCCCGGGTCGCTCCGGCACTTCTGCCGCACCTGGAAAATCGGCCGATCAGCCTCAAACGCTATCCAGACGGAGTGACCGGCGAGTACTTTTTCCAGAAACAGGCTCCGCCGCACCGACCCGACTGGATTAAGACCGTACCGGTTAAGACCGGACGACGCCAAATCGACTATTGCTTGATCAACCAGCTGCCGGATCTGATCTGGGCAAGTAACCTGGCTAACCTGGAACTACATACCTTCTTACATCGCGCGCCCGAAATCAGTACCCCGACCATGTTGGCGTTTGATCTCGATCCCGGGGAAGGGGTTGACATTCTGCTCTGCTCTCAAGTTGGGCTTTGGATTCGAGATCTCCTGATGAGCCTGGGAATAACCTGTTTTCCGAAGACCTCCGGATCTAAAGGTCTGCAGCTCTACGTGCCGCTCAATAGCCCGGTCGACTATGAAGAGACCAAACTTTTCGCTCATGAACTCGCTCGCCGCCTCGAAAAGGAACACCCTGACAAAGTCGTTACCAAGATGCGTAAGGAACTTAGGGTTGGGAAAGTATTCGTAGACTGGAGCCAGAACGACGAGCATAAAACCACGGTTTGCGTCTATTCTCTAAGGGCGACCGATCGACCAACTGTCTCGACGCCGGTGACCTGGGACGAAGTGGACGCAGCTTTGCAAAAGAAAGACTCTAGCCAGTTGGTGTTCACCGCTGCCGCGGTCTTGGATCGGGTCGAAAAAAAGGGGGATCTTTTTGCGCCAGTGCTGGCGCTCAGACAACAGATACCGTCTCTCGATGCGCTAGCTGAAGCCAAACCGGGCGACGGAAAGGGCAACGGGGGCGGAAGCCCAAAGCCAGATCTGCAGTTGTATCGCGAGAAAAGAAATTTTGTCTCCACCAGCGAGCCGGAAGGAAAACCACAGCTGGGGACGGAACGCAGTTTTGTTGTTCAGAAGCATCGGGCAAGGCGCTTGCACTATGATTTGAGGCTGGAGATGGGTGGCGTCTTGAAGAGCTGGGCGGTCCCACAAGGACCGTCGATGGATCCGGCGGTTCGGCGGCTGGCAGTGATGGTGGAGGATCATCCACTGGAATACGCGAGCTTCGAAGGGACGATTCCCAAGGGAAACTACGGTGCGGGCGAGATGATCATTTGGGATCGTGGAACCTATCGCACAAAAAGCGACATCCTAGAGCAGCTTAACCGCGGCAAAATAGTGGTTGAGCTCGATGGCAAAAAGCTGCGCGGAGAATTTCACATGGTCAAGATTCGTTCTGCGAAGGGAAACGAATGGCTATTGATCAAGGGAAGAGACCTCCAGGCCAGTAAGGAAGATATCCTCGCCCAGGATCGTTCGATTCTCACCGGCAAACGAATTGAGGAATACAACAACGCAAACGGCCCGGTCGCAAAACAGCAGGCCGCGCCGCAAAAACCGTTGTCGGATCTCCACGAGCTCCGCCCCATGTTGGCGAAAAGCGCCGATGCAGCGTTTGACGACCCTGAGTGGATCTTTGAACTCAAGCTGGATGGGTACCGAGCGATCGCTTTTGTCGATCGGCAAAGCGCCAGGCTCACTTCTCGCCGCGGCACAGATCTAAGCTCGGACTATCCTGCTATTATCGAGGATCTTATACGTATGCGGGTGGAGGCCGTTCTCGACGGCGAGATTGTGGTGATCGATGAAGCGGGCATTCCCAGGTTCGAGCTGCTGCAAAATTATAAGACAGCCCGGCAGGGCCATCTCGTCTATTACGTCTTTGATATTCTGTTCCTCAACGGGCGCGATGTAAGGGCCCAGCCTTTGAGTGAACGCAAAGAAATCCTCCAGTTTATCCTGAATGCTTCAGACACTGTCCGCTATGCCGACCATGTGTCCGGCGCTGGGATCCAATTCTTTGACCTCGTCAAGAAAATGGGGCTCGAAGGGATTATCGCCAAGAAAAAGTCCGGCCTTTATCTCAATGGCAAACGGGTTGACCACTGGCTGAAAATCAAGTGCCGGCCGATCGAAGATGCGATCATCTGTGGTTTCACTGAGAGTCGCGCTAACAAGAATACACTTGGTTCGTTGCTCCTTGGCGTCCAGCAAGACTCAGAGCTCAGGTATGCAGGGCGGGTAGGCAGTGGCCTCGACAGAGCTTCGGGTCTCATCGCTAAGTTAAGAGAGCGCGCGACCCGAAAATGTCCGTTCAAGACGCCGCCGAAGGCTGATATGCCCATTCATTGGGTGAAGCCGGAGCTGGTTTGTTCAGTGGAATTCCATGAGTGGACGAAGGCCGGATTAATGCGAGAAGCGTCATTTGTATCGCTCCGCACGGCTAGCCCACAAACCTCACGCAAAAGCCAAAAAGATAAGCCCACTGCGGGCTAGAAAGCGCTCCGGTGGAGCTAAGCATCGATGGATAAGGCTCTTGCGTAATATACTTTTTAGGCGTAGAACGAAGTTTATGGCCCTGCGAGCGTCTTGGTCCGGCTACTTGAAACTCTCTTTGGTTACGATTCCGATTCGCATGTACAATGCGATCGGCAGCAGTAGCCGAGTTTCTCTAAACCAGTTGCACAAAAATTGCCGTCATCGCGTCCGCCAGCAATTGGTTTGCCCCGAACACGGAAAGCTTGAGCGCGACGATATTGTTAAAGGGTACGAATACGAGAAGGACAAATACATCGTCATCGACGAGTCGGACCTGGAAAAAATAAAGCTCGAAACTACCAAGACCATTGATCTGACACAGTTTGTGGAGGCGGCCGAAGTTGACCCGATGTTCTTTGACAAACCATACTATGTCGCTCCGGATGGGCCGATGGCCGAGGACGCCTTTCGAGTTGTCCGCGAAGCGATGCGGAAGTCCAACAAAATGGGCATCGGTCGAGTGGTGCTGACCGGCAGAGAGCATGTCATCGCCTTGCGAGTGCAGGACAGGGGTTTCACGCTAAGCACCTTGCACTACGCCAGTGAAATTCGCCAGGCCACTCCTTATTTCGAGGAGATCCGCAACGGCGATATTAATAAGGATCAGCTCGCCCTAGCTACGCAGTTGGTGGAGAGCAATACCGCCCCATTTAATCCCGCGCAATTTACGGATCGTTATGAGGAAGCCCTTTTGGAGGTTATCAAAGCCAAGATTGCGGGCTCCGAACCGGTTGTGGTCCAGCAGGTCGAAACCGGGAAAATCATCGATCTTATGTCGGCTTTGCAGCAGAGTCTCGCGCAGACCAAATCTCAGAAGGTGGTGAAGAAGCCGACAGCTGACGAGGAAGCAAAGCGGCCCGCGGCCAAAAAGCCGCGTGCCGAGAGCGTGAGAACAATCGCTCAGGGCCAGCGGAAGTTGAAGGCTGGATGATCCGGTAGGGCGAGGCGGAAAACGGTAGGGCGAGGACTTCGGCGAGCTCGACTGAGCTCGCCGAAGTCCTCGCCCTACCGCTTTCGCCTCGGACCAAAGCTGGCTATCGAAATGAATAGTTGGTTAGATCACCTGGGTGGCGCGCCTTCAAACATGGTGGAATCTCTGAAAGATGCTCGAGTAGCCTTTACCGGAAAGCTGGCGAGCATGACCCGGCCGGAGGCCACGCAAATCGTTCTGGCCGCGGGAGGTCAGGCCACAGAAAGCATCTCGCGTTCGACCTCGATGTTGGTGGTGGGAATGTGCGGTTGGCCACTGCTTCCCGACGGGCAAATCAGCAATAAGCTGCGACGTGCTGAGGAGCTGGGCAGCAAGGGCTACCGGCTCGGCATTGTGTCGGAGTTAGCCTTTTTAGAGCTGGCCGGGCTAACCGGGCGACAGTGCGAACTATGGAAGGCTTATCCCGACCACGAGGTATGCCAGATTCTAAACATCCAACCAGAGACTCTTCAGCGCTGGGAACAGTTCAGCCTCGTCCATTCTCACAATGGGTTGTACGATTTTCAGGATGTCATTTCTCTTCAGACCATGTGCGATTTGGTTAGCCGCGGGGTTAAACCTGAAACCGTCGCGCAAAGCCTGAAAAGATTGGCTTCGGTGCTTCCGGGAACGGAGAGGCCGCTCGCGCAACTTAAGATCGTAGTTGAGCATCCTAAGTCTATTTTGGCGGACTTTGGACAGTATCGGCTTTCTCCTGAGGGCGAACTCTACTTTAATTTTGAGAGCGAACCTAAATCTGAGGCTCCAGTCATCTCATTTCCCTCGGATAACCTGGAATCGCATGAATGGTTTGAGCGGGGTCAGGCTTGCGAGGACGAAGAACGTCTCGAAGAGGCCGAGAATGCCTATCGGAAAGCGATATTGAAGTCCCCCCACTTTCCAGAAGCTTATTTTAACTTGGGTAACGTATTGCTGGAGCTTGGCAGACTCGAGGCCGCGGAAGAAGTGTATCGGATGTCGGTGGCGCAAAATCCCGGCTTTGCCTCCGCCTGGTACAATTTGGCCCACGTTCAGGAAGCGAGGGCAAAGGTGGCCGATGCGATCATCAGCTTGGAGACCGCTCTCGCGGTTTCCCCCGGATACGCAGATGCGCATTTCAATCTGGCGCTCTGCCTCGAAAAAGTGGGACGGCAACAGGACGCGGACCAACACTGGTCCGCGTATTTGGAATTGGAATCCAAGAAGACCTAGCCCGCAAAAATCACGCAAAAGCTAAAGCGACGAGCTCATTGCGGGCTAGAAAGCTCTTAAACAGGCGCGCAGCGCCTGTTTAAGAGCTCGATTTAAAAGAATGAATCGAGACAAACTGCTTTTAAATTCTTCCGTTCAAAAAGCAGCGGAATTGTCCGGCGCAGCCGGAGGATTCTGCTGCCTGAGCCTGCATCGCTCAAAAATCTCTAAGGATTTGTGAGCGATGCAGGCTAGCGCGTTGCGCTAGGTCTCCAGAGGTGCAAAGAAAAGCACAATAGCTGCTCCCAGCAGGCTGAAACACCAGATCAGATCAAGATTGATCCATGAGCGGCGCAGCACCGCCAAACCAATAAAATCGTATACGATCCAAGCAATCAGTCCGGACACGGCTAAGTGGGTGATGGTGTGAACTCCTACTGCAGCGGTAGTAATAACCGGTTGCAGGCGGATCAGCGAAGTTGCGCCCAGGGTCGTCGTCCCACAAAAGATCGATTTCGCTCCGAGAAGGACCGGGATAACC
>JAFAJU010000416.1 GCA_019236035.1 Verrucomicrobiota bacterium
CGGAGACCTATGGCTGCCGCGTTGCCTAAGATTTTCGGATCTTCTATTTCAGGACCTGCAAACTCGAACCCCTGGCCTTCCGGCGTTTTGAGGAAACCAAAACCAGCCTGCGCTTCATCCTGGAGGCTCGCATCTAGACGCCCCGACTTCAGGTCGGCGTAAACCTGATCCTGATTCTGGTACGATACGACCTTGACTCCCTGGGGCTCGAAGTACGTCCGGGCGTATGTCTCCTGGATCGTCCCTTGCTCAACTCCGATGCTTTTTCCCCGAAGAGATTCCGCGGTTGGCAACAAGTTCGAGCCGGTTTTGGCCACCATTCGGGTTGGCGAGGAAGAGATCTTATCGGTGAAATCAATCTGTTGAAGTCTCTTCGGGGTGACCGACATATCCGACAACACTGCGTCGATCTTGCGCGCTTGCAGAGCCGGAATCATCCCGTCAAAGTCATTTTCTACCCACACGCATTTCGCGTTCAGTTTCGCGCAAAGCGCGTTGCCCAGATCGATATCGAAGCCGACCAGGCGACCGTCGGCCGCCTTCGACTCGAACGGCGGATAGCTCGGATCAACCCCGAAACGAATCACTTTCCAGTCCTTGGCCGAGGCGCATAGGGACCAGGCCATCAGCGGGACAAACAGGAATGCGAAGAGCTTTTTCATTGCGTGAACCTGTCGTGCTGCTTTGCTCTGCGAATTGATTCCGAAGTGTGTAAATCGAAACAGCCTCGCTGTCTGCTCTAAATAACGAAGAAAATCTGCACAGAAGCACACGAAGATCACGAAGAGAAAAACCCGTACATCCACTGGAACCCACGTCCATGTCAGTGCTAATACGAAGTCTGTGGCTAAATTGACTGTCAGCTTCGTTGGCGGCGGCACAGGTGGACAACTCAGCCTGGATGCCGTTGCTGCTTCCGAGTTCTATCAACCCGCTGCTCTGGCAGATCTTCGCCCGGAGGTCGGTACGCAACTGGGCAAAAAGTATCCGGAACTTCAGACGTTTACTGATTTCCGAGAAATGTTCCAGGCTTGTCCTACGAACATCGTCTGCGTGAGCACCTATCCTCCTTCGCACGAACTCGTGACCCTGGAAGCTCTGAAACTACCGCTGAAGGCTATCCTGGTCGAAAAACCGCTTGGGCACACCGTTGCCTCCGGGCGGCGTATTTTGGAGGCCGTCAAACAGAGAAATATCCCGATGGCCGTCCCTCATGGGTTGATGGTGAAACGCTGCCCTCTCCAAATCATTGAACGGACAAAAAACGGGGAGATCGGAGAATTAAAGCTGGTCGAAATCCAGTCCCCCGCTTGGGATATTCTCAATGCCGGGATCCATTGGCTCAATTTTGCGGTTAACCTCAATGGGCGGTCGCCGGCTCACTCGGTCCTGGCCGCCTGCGATAAAACAACTCGAACGTTTCGAGACGGGATGCAGGTCGAAACGGTTGCGGTTACGTATGTGCAGATGGTAAACGGGGTCCGAATTGCGATGCAGACCGGCGACACCATTCGATCGAACGGCCGCCGAGATGGAACGACATTTCGCATCATCGGTACTGCCGGCCAAATCGAGTTCTGGGGCTGGCATCCAGATTACTTTCTGATTAACCCAGAACACCCCGAGGGAAAACTGATTGCGCCCGCCGAGGAAGGGACCTCCACGCACCAGCGCCACCTCGAGAATCTCCTCCCGATGATCGATTCCGGTGCCCCGGATTATTCATTGCCGGAAAGCTCCTTGATGGCACTCGAGATCTGCGAGGCCGCCTATCTCTCCGCGAGACACGGAGTTGAGGTAAAATTTCCACTGAACCAATTTGAGATCCCTCCGCCGAATGACTGGGAGCCCGGTCAGCCTTATTTCAGTGGGCAAGGGGGACGGGACGGAAGGAAGCTTCCATGACCGCGCCAATCGTCTTCGGGCTTGTCGGTGGGGGCTGGCGGGCAGAGTTCTATTTTCGCATTGCGCAAGCATTGCCCGCACAATTCCAGATCGCAGGTTGTGCGGCGAGGAGCGAAGCGACCCGCGCTCGCATCAAACGCGCATGGAACATTCGGGTCTTCGATAAAATTGATGCCTTGCTGGATCAGCATCTCGATTTCGTGGTCACATCGGTGCCTCGGGCGACCTCTCCACCTCTTCTGGTCGAACTGACGTCTCGCGATGTGCCTGTCCTCGCGGAAACCCCGCCCGCGCCCGATTTGGAAGCGTTGATTCAGCTGAGGAAAGAACTCCCCGCAAATGCTCGGGTGCAGGTTGCCGAACAATATCCCTACCAACCTCTCCACGCCGCCCGACTGGCCTTTGCTCGTTCGGGCAAATTGGGGGAAATCCGGCAGGTGCAGGTTTCGGTGGCACACGGTTACCACGGCATTGCATTGATTCGGAAGTTCCTCAACGTCAGCCAGGAGAGCGCCATCATTGAGGCATTCGAGTTCAAATCGCCTTTGATCGCGGGTCCGGGTCGCACCGGTCCTCCAACGGAAGAAAGGGAAATCGAATCCACTCAGGTCATCGCCCACCTTCAATTTGGCCGCAAGCTTGCGGTCTTTGACTTTGCTCCCGACCAATATTTTTCCTGGATACGGTCTCAACGCTTCCTAGTCCGGGGGGACCGAGGAGAAATCAACAATCTGGAGGCGAGTTATCTGATCGACTTTCGGACGCCGGCCAGCATGCGATTTGAGAGACACGATGCCGGCCAGAAGGGAAATTTAGAGGGCTATTACCACAAAGGCTACACCGTAGGTGGTGCTTGGTTTTACCAAAATCCATTGATCCCCGGACGGTTGTCGGACGACGAAATTGCCGTTGGGACCTGTCTTAGGCTAATGGCTCATTACGTGGAAAGTGGAGAATCGTTTTACAGCCTGGCTGAGGCATCCCAAGACCATTACCTGAGCCTAATAATTGACGAGGCGGCCAGGACGGGAAAGAAATTGGAGAGCTCAAGCCAAGTCTGGGGCTCAGGGTAGGCTTCAATGGTTCAACCATCGACGCTTCATCGGGGGAAGCCTTTAACCTAAATGCCGAAGTTGAGAAGTCGTGCTCGTGCTCCTGCTCGTGCTCATCCTTGAGAATTCTGCACATCTCGCGGTCAGAGTGATCGAACAAGATAAATTGCCGAAGGCTCGGGCTCTCTTTTCGGCGCCGAAGTCCCACAGATCGAGCACGAGGAGGACGAGCACGATTCCCCTGGCTTCGCAATCTGGGTTTGAAGGTCAGTATCTTTGCTTTTTGGCGTAGGAAAGGCTGAATAAAAATTTCTTGATGCTCCGACGGTGCGTGATAATTAGTAATCAGTAATACGCTTTACCTGGGCGCCTGCGATCTTTCGCGCCAAACAAAAAAGGATCGTTAAGAAGCCACCTGAAGAAAAGTCAGTCAGCTCCCCCCGCGCAATGTCTGACCGAAAACCGTCGCCAATTTCGCCGATTCCTAGAGCGATTCCGCGCGAACCGATTCGACCGGCGTTCTTAGGCGGGTTGTTTTACAAGGATTCTGTTTGTGCTTGGATTTTCATTGCCCCGGCCCTCATCGGATTCACGGTGTTCTACCTGGTACCATGCATTCGAGCGGTCCATATCAGTCTGACCGATTGGAATCTGCTGCGCCTCCCAAAATTCGTCGGGTTTCAGAATTATATTCGGCTATGGGCTGACCAGCGATTCTGGAACGCGATGCGCGTCACTGTGCTTTACGTGCTTTACAACATCCCGATCCAAACGGTCATCGGACTGCTCTTGGCGTCATTGCTCGACCGAATAGGCCGTTCTGTGCTGTTGCGATCGATCATTCTCACCCCCTATCTGATCGCGAATGTCATCGCGGCGATTTTGTGGTTTTGGATGCTTGATCCTCTGCTCGGCTTCATCAACGCCCTTCTGCACTCGGTGGGTTTCCAATCAATCCCGTTCTTCAGCGACCAGCGGCTCGCGTTGCCCACAATCGCTGCAGTCAACATCTGGCGCCACATGGGATTCGTTGCGCTGTTGTTCTACACGGGGATGCAGGGCATCCCGCGCAGTCTTTATGAGGCAGCTCGAATCGAAGGAGCCGGACCCTGGCAAAGCTTTTGGAATATTACGCTACCGTTGCTGCGGCCGACACTGGTCTTTGTTCTGGTGACGAGCATCATCGGCTCATTTCAAATATTCGATTCGATCGCCGTAACGACACTCGGGGGCCCGGTTGATTCGACCCGCAGCATCGTCTGGTATATCTACGAGTCGAGTTTCGAGAACTACAAAATGGGTTACGCATCGGCGATGTCATGCGTCCTGTTCCTGTGTCTCACCGTTGTTACGATCGCTCAAATGCGGATTTTGCGATCCGGTCAATCGGAGCTCGGATGAAATCAAATTCAGCTCGACTACCTCTCGCTCGTTGGTGCGGCTACGCCATATTGGCTTTGTTCGCGATTATCTCGTTGGGCCCGATATTGATCGCCGTAAAAACAGCTGTCAGCGACAGCAAGACGCTGTTCAGCAGCGCGAGTTCGTTTTTGCCGCAGGATCCGACACTTTTCAATCTCCAGCGCGTACTCGGCTGGGCGAATCCGGCAGACCCTCGAATGGAGCGGATGAGCTACGGCAAAATCGACTTTTTTCGTGCATTGATTAACAGCGTCATCTTCACCCTCCTTGCCGTTGTCCCCCAAATTGCATTCAGTGCGATGGCCGCTTACGCCTTCGCTCGACTGCAATTTCTGGGTCGCCGGTTGATCTTCTTTCTATTCCTTTCCGCCACGATGATCCCGGGCATTGTCCTCTTTATTCCGAACTTTGTTCTGATCAAAGACCTCGGCTGGTTGAACACTTATCAGGGCATGGCGGCTCCGTACGCGCTCATGACCCCTTTCGCAGTCTTCTTTCTGCGGCAGATGTTTTTGTCTACTCCGCGTGAGTTGGAGGAGTGCGCACGCATTGACGGAGCATCTTATATTTCGATTTTCTTCCGCATCGTGTTGCCGTTTCACCGGTCAGCGCTCGCGACGCTCACAATTATTGCATCGCTCTCAGCCTGGAACGAATTCTTCTGGCCGTTTCTTGTCGGCCGTTCCGAGTCGGTGCGTGTAATGGCCGTCGCGATCAACGCGTTTCGCCAGCAGCAAGCCGGCGGTACTCCAGATTGGAGCGGACTCATGGCCTGCACCGTTCTCGGTATGCTGCCCATTTTTGTTTTGCTGCTGCTTTTCGGGCGAAAGGTAGTGGAATCCTTCCAATCCGCCGGTCCGAAATAACCCAGGTAAATACCCCCCAAATAATAGCCATGCGACAATTCATCAAGATCCTGCTAGCCAGCACTATGTTCGCCGGCGCTCCGGCGTTTGCGTTGACCGAGATCAACTACTGGTTGTGGGACAACAACCAACTTCCGTCCTACCGGGCGTGTGCAAACGCATTCGAAAAGGAGAATCCCGATATCAAAATTAAGATCACTCAAACGGGATGGTTCGACTACTGGACCGCCCTGAGCACGGCCTTCGTATCCGGGACCGCTCCGGACGTTTTCTGGAATCATCTCTCCCGGTATCCGGACTTTGTTGTCAATAACCTTCTCGTTGATCTCTCCCCCCTGATCGCACGGGATCATGTTCCAACTGACATCTATGTCGGCGGGTTAGTGAAGGTTTGGGGCCGCGGCGAAAAGCAATACGGCCTCCCAAAAGATTGGGATACGATCGGCATCGTCTACAACAAAGCGATGCTGGAGAAGCAGGGGATCGATCCAAAGTCTTTGTGGGATTTGAATTTTAATCCGGCCGATGGCGGTTCCTTTGATCAGGTCCTCGCAAAATTGACTGTTGATGCAAACGGCAGAAACGGTCTTGATCCTGGTTTTGATCGCCAGAAGATCGCGCAGTATGGACTTCTTCTAAACGGACAATCGGATGGTCTAGGACATGAAGAGTGGGCTAATTTCGCCGCTTCTCTCGGCTGGAATTATTCCACCG
>JAFAJU010000011.1 GCA_019236035.1 Verrucomicrobiota bacterium
GCCGTGACCGCCTTGAAGTGGGCATGGAATCCCGAGACGCTCATGCCAATCTCTCGCGCGACGTCTTCGATGCGCAATGGCTTGGCGAAATCCTCACGCAGTTTGTTGACGGCTTTGACTATGCGATGAGCTTGTCCTCTAATCGTGGTGAGATGGCGCATGCGATGTGCCTGTTCGCCGATGAGGAGGCGATAGACAATTTCCCGAATAACCAGGGGACCAAGTACCCGATATTGCTCGGGCGTTTGAAGCAGCCGTACCAGGCGCAGGCAGGCATTCAGCAAATCCGGATCAAGCGCGCTGACGGCAATGGCCTTGACGCCGCTCTCATTTTGACGATGAACGAGACCTGCCTCAACCATCGTCGACGTCACCACGGCGGGCTCTAGGATAAGGCGCAGTCCTAGGTAGGGTTGCGCGGACGAGGCCACTTCGATCTGGCTGATGGTCGGGAGGCCGACCGTGCTGATTAGATATTGGTGGGGGTCGTACCGAAATCGGTCTTCGCCGAGTATGACGTGTTTGGCTCCCTGTGCGATGACGCAAAAGCTTGATTCGGAGACTCCATAGACCGGTTCGGTCGGAGTCGAAACCCGGAAAAGCGTAAGCCCAGGCTGCATCTCGACACGTCCGTCGCGTGGCAGCGCGCGCCGGATTGCTCCCGCGAGTTCCTGCCGCTCGATCTCCGATCGGTCCTTCGGCCGTGCCACTCGGGACGATGATTTGTTACTCATGAGGGAAGATTGACTTCGATTGAAGGGTTGGTCGACTTAGTTGGAGAATTCTCCAAGTATCGTCGAGAATCGTCATACCGGATTCTTATCCACTAATGTACGGTTGCTTTGAAGTCGTGGAAACGCTTTTCAAATAGCCTATCAGCGCATTGGACTTAGGTCTAGACCGCAAGGGCTGGCGCAGAGGTCCAGCCGCGACTTAACGAAAGGAAAACCAAATGCAAAAACGCAAACTCGGAAAAAGTAATCTGGAAGTCTCAGCCATCGGTTTCGGCTGCATGGGCCTGAACTTTAGCTATGGCCACGCCTTAAGCAAGGAGGAGAGCATCACACTAGTTCGCCAAGCCGTGGATCGCGGCGTCACCTTCTTCGATACGGCGGAGGTCTACGGGCCGTTCACCAACGAGGAGATTGTTGGCGAGGCACTTAAGCCCGTCCGCGACCAGGTGGTGATCGCTACGAAGTTCGGCTTCGCCACTCATTGATCTGCTTAAGCGCATCGCTGATGAAAAGAAGGCGACTCCCGCCCAGATTGCATTGGCGTGGCTGCTAGCGCAGAAGCCATGGATCGTGCCGATTCCCGGAACCACGAAGCTTCATCGTCTCGATGAAAACCTCGCGGCGGTCGACGTGGAGCTGACATCCATCGATTTGACCGAGATTCAAAAGGCCGCGGCGGATATTCAGATCGAAGGTGAGCGCTATCCCGAGCACTTGATGAAAACCATCGGGCGCTAAATGGAAGCAGTCGAAGGCCTGGTTAGACAATGTCTGCCTGGCGTGATTTACATGGAAGCCGTCGTGTCCCGCGGTGTCGATCCCAATCCATCTTGTCATATTTGCAAACAGACCGCCTTCTGTCACGGATCGAACGGGCTCTGGCAAGTCCACCCGTGAGCGTCTTGCGAACTACACCGCGGACGATGTCGGGGCTTCTTGGAACACCCATTACGGCAGTTGAGACGAAAACAGGTGGTTCCCCGTTGCTGAGATTTATTCCTGTCCTTTACTAGTATGAAGTCTGCCACTGAATGGCCGATCTATGCGCACCCAGGCTCCGGTCAGATGAAACGCAATCACAGGCTAGCGAATCATCTGCGACCTGGGCAGCCCCGCGGCGGGAGGTCAACGCGTTTGCAGCATGATTTTTCGCCCGGTGGACCGGAGCCGACAAGCCGGAATTTAAGATCGGTTGGTTTACAGGCAGCCCACTATCGCGACCTCGACAGCGATGAAATTCGAATCGGTGCGCTTTCGCAGCATCTGATCGTCCTGTTCACCAAACCTCCTGCGGAGATGACTATCAGATGTGAGGGAGTGAAAAGAGATTTACCGCCTCCGGTCGGTTCGATTGCGCTTGTACCGGCCGGGGCTGTCGCTGATGTGAGTTGGCGAGGTAAAAAAGACTGTCTGCATATTTGCATCGAGCCAGACTTGGTTGAGCGGGTAGCAGTGAGATGGTTTGACCGAGACTTATCCAGCGCAGCAATCCCGCCGTTCGACGCTTCCTTCGTACCTGCGCTCCGCTCTGCCATGCTGGCCATAGAAGCCGAGTTACAGGCTGGAGCTACCGGCGGACTGCTTGTGATTGAGTCGCTAGCCAACATCCTAGCTGT
>JAFAJU010000033.1 GCA_019236035.1 Verrucomicrobiota bacterium
AAATCTGGTTGGAGGAAGTATCACGGGGGGTGCGAACAGTCTATGGCAACTGATAGCTCGACCTACGCTAAGCAGGGTGCCTTACCGGACCGCCCTGAGAGGTGTATATCTTTGTTCTTCTTCAACCCCGCCCGGAGGCGGAGTTCATGGGATGTGCGGATTTCACGCCGCGAATGTTGCCTTGAAAGACCTTCATAGCCTGCATCGCTCATAAATCTATTAAAGATTTGTGAGCGATGTAGGCTTAAGGTTTGCCTTGAGAATTCATGATAAAAGGGCCCGCAAGATTCACGGCGGTGGCTAACCCGCCGCGCCCTTTGATGGTATCCTTGACCCCATCGAAGAGTGGCCCTTTGCCGTCGCGTAGCTGCACGAGCCATTCCCGTTGAACACCGGCCAGGGCCTGGGGTGCGTCCTTGGTCTGGTGGACGGCCTCATAAAAGCTGGTCATCATTTGCACGGTCACCTCATCGCTGATTGGCCAAAGGGTCATGAGCAGGTTCTGCGCGCCCGCCTCGATAAATCCTCTGCGCAGTCCCATGACACCTTCACCGGCCTTCGCTTCCCCTGATCCAGTGTCGCAGGCTGAGAGCGTTACTAACCAGGTGCCTTTCAGATCAAGCGTACTCACATCTTCGGCAGTAAGGATGCCGTCGTTTTCGGTCGGCGGAACTCCGCCCTGTCTCCAGGCGTTAATCGTTGCTTGGGCTCCCGCCAAGGCTAATCCGCTGCGGTGCATCGGATTCTCAAAGAATTTTGATCCCAGCACGTTCGAGTTACCGCTTATCGATTGCGACTGTTGAAACTCCCCGGGCGCCGATTCTGCCGGCTCAAAAAATCCATGAGTAGCCAGGTGGAGGATGTAGGGGGAATGCAGGTGCGCCAGCGCTGCCTTGGTGGCTTCCGCGCCGCTCAAGTCGGTCGTTTCCCAATGCCACGACTGAAACATCTTGCTCAGCGTATTGCTTTCCCGCTGCGTGCCATTCAAGGGATCGAAGCTTAATTCCTCCATCCCGCGCTTCTCCGTGCCGCGGAGCCACTCCTCGCTTTCGAGCGGGGACGGATCGTCTCGCTGAACCAGCGTTCCTGTGCGCATGAAGTTAAAATCCGGGTTGGCGAATAAAACGACATCTTTGTTAGGAGAGAGTCTGGTTTCTTGCAATAGATCGCGTCCGGCCGCTACGTACTGCACTGCTAATTTCTCGGCCAGGAATTGTTTTTTTGAGTCGAGCAAGATGGCAAATGAAACAAAGTTCAATTGCGCGTCCGGGCTGATAATGACTCTCCTGGTCTCATCCGGGAGAATCTGTTGGATTGGAGTCCACACTTTTTGATAGAGAGCCTGCAAATTTGCGGAGAGTTCATCATCGTCGTGAGAACCGCGAACCATGGTCTGGTACCTCCTGACAAGAGCCTCGATCTTGGCCGCGCCACCGAGAGGAATCCACGACACGGAACCCGTTGACTGCAATAAAATGGCTCCGTAGCGGCTCTCGGATTTCCCTTTGCCCAGATAATGGGGATAGCGCAGATACTCGACCAGCGCGCTGTCGTTTGGTATCACCGCTTGCAGTTCCTTAAGGGTCACTCCCAAAGCGCGCCGGGTCTGGCCCAGCCCAGTTAAATGCTGAGCGAGTTGGCCCTCGACCGTCTCGACCTCCTGTTCAAGTTCCTCTATTCGCTGACTCGTCTCACTGGAGAATTTTGGTCGTAAAAGCAGCTGGCCAAGTTGTCTCTCGTCTACTTTGAGTTGTTCGAGCCGGCCCTGGTCGTTACTACCTCTGGCCCCTTCCGCCAGTAGGCGATCTTCGATAATCGAATCCAGAACCACGCCCTTGTACCGGAGGACAGCGGTCGCTAGTTGAGCCTCGCTGCCTTTCAGCAGAGCAAAAAGACTATAGGGATTAAAGATAGCTGAGTACGCCAACCGCTGCTCTTCCGAGGTGAACGAGAACATCTTGGAAAGAATGTTCAATTGGGCTGCAGATTCCTGGTCTGCAAGGCTCTTGGCCTCGTCGATCTGCCCAAGGTCAAATTTCAACAGAGCCAGGTTCAAAAGGCCGATAGCCGTCGTGGGATGTTCATTGCCGAGATTTTGCCGATAAAGCTGGAGGGCCTCTTTAAGCAGCGGTTCGGCCCGCGCATAGTCGCCGGTCGCCCGATAAAGTTCGGCCAGGTTATTCAGACTTGTCGCGGTGTCCGAATGTTCACTACCGAGCGTCTTTTGGGTGATCTCAAGGGCTTGCTGGAGGAACGGTTCCGCTTTGACATAGTCGCCTGTCGCCAGATACAGTCCGCCTAGATTATTCAGGCTGGTCGCAGTGTTAGGGTTAGCATTACCCAGGTTCTTCTGTCTTATCCGGAGCGCTTCCAACAGGAGGGGTTCGGCTTTGGTGTACTCGCGTCTTTTCTGGTAAAGTTCGGCCAGGTTATCCAGGCTGATGGCTGTTTCCGGATGCTCGGTCCCGAGAACTTTCTGAGTGATTTCGAGTGCTTGCTGCAGAAGCGGCTCGGCTTTGGCATAGTCGCCCAGATCCAGGTAGAGCAGAGCGAGGTTATTGAGCGTAGTTGCAGTTTTGCGGTTTTCCATGCCGAGCGCTTTTTTCGTTATCTGGACCGCTTGTTCAAAGAGCGATTCGGCCTTGGCGTAGTCGCCCAGATCCTGGTAGAGCAGGGCAAGGCTGGTGACGCTGCTGCCTGTCACCGGATCTTGTTGACCCAGGACCTTTTGTCTGATCCGGAACGCTTGCAACAGGAGAGGTTCGGCTTTGGCATATTCGCCGATATCCCGGTAGAGTTCACCCAGGTTGTTGATCCTGCTCGCTGTATCCGGATGTTCTGGACCGAGAATTTTTTGGGTGATCTGGAGCGCTTGTTGAAGCAGCGGCTCGGCTTTGACGTAGTCGCCCATCCCTAGATAAAGTTCCGCCAGGTTGTTGAGGGTTGTGATCGTGTCCGGGTGTTCCTTACCGAGGACCTTTTCGGTAATCTGGAGCGCCTGCTCAAGTAACGGTTCGGCTTTGGTGTACTCGCCCATGGCCTCGTACAGTTTACCCAGGTCATTAAGGCTTCCGGCCGTATTCGGATGCTGAGGGCCTAGCACTTTCTGTCTGATTTCGAGCGCTTGCTGATAAAGGGGCTCGGCTTTGGCGTAGTCGCCCATGATCTGGTAGAGCTGAGCCAAATTGTGAAGGCTGGAAGCCGTATCGGGATGTTCCTCACCCAGCACCTTCCTTCTGATTTGGAGTGCTTCTTGATAAAGTGGCTCCGCCTTGGCGTATTCCCCGATGGACTGATAGAGCTGAGCCAGATTGTTAAGACTGCCAGCGGTGTCAGGATGCTCGTTACCAAGGACCTTTTGCCTGATCCGAAGCGCTTCTACGAGGAGCGGCTCGGCCTTAGTGTACTGGCCCATATACAGATAAAGCGCAGCCAGATTATTGAGGGCGGTAGCTGTATCGGGATGTTCCTTACCGAAAACCTTTTGCATGATCTGGAGCGCTTTCACCAGGAACGGTTCGGCCGTGGCAAACTCGCCCATGGCTTGGTACAAGGTGCCCAGGTTATTGAGCGTGGCGGCGGTGTCGGGATGTTCTTTCCCGAGCACTTTCTGCCGGATCTTGAGCGCCTGCTCAAACAGGGGTTTGGCCTTCGCATATTCGCCCATGGTCAGGTAGAGCGCTCCCAGGTCATTGAGGCTGGTGGCGGTGTCGGGATGTTGTTTTCCGAGCACTTTCTGCCGGATCTCGAGCGCTCGCTTCAGGAGGTGCTCAGCTTTTGGGTATTCACCGACGGCCTGATAGAGAAGGGCCAGATTGTCGAGTAAGGTAGCCGTGTCGCGGTGCTCCGGACCGCGTTCGCGTATGACAATTTGGACCGCTCTCTCTGCCAGGGCGATGGCCTCAGGATACTTTCCGGCGGCAAACAGTTTAGTGATCTCTTGATTCAACGTCTCGAGGTCATTTTCATCCGCCGGTAACGCCGGACATGTGAAAATCCAGAGGACAAGAGCCAGGAGCGCGAGCGTTGTTCTAGTGATCCCAGTTAGACAGGTGGGATCGTGACTCGTTCAAGGGGTCGGAAGGCGGGGATAGGCTACTGAGTAGGCGAACCGTCTCGGTTTGCTCGGTCCCGAAGAGAGCAAAGCGAGACGCCGACTTCGCGCCTGTGACCGGAAAATTTGACCTGTCCCCATTTCGGTTTGTCCCGCCCGGCGACCTATTGTCCCGGAGGGACAGGATGATTGTGTAGGAGCCGCTTTCGACTCCATCACGGAGCTTAGCACATGCCAACACCATCTTTGTAGACCAACGCGCGAATACCTGATCACACCGTCCCTCCGGGACAAGGAAGACAAACCGCTCAGTTCTATGGCCGTTCCGGGCCCGTCAGACTCCGGGCTGCCGTTTATTTCTTCGGGAAGTAAACAAAATGCAGCCGACTATGAATGCTGCGATGAT
>JAFAJU010000056.1 GCA_019236035.1 Verrucomicrobiota bacterium
CTGCAGATGACGCGCCAGCGCGGTCATCGGGTTGAGGTGGCCTGGTAATTGAAAACTGATAAGGCCGAATTTCATGGAATATTGTTGCCGTTGTAAATTGTGGGCAGGATAGATCGGATAACCCGCGCGCATGGGTTTGGTTGGGGGTTACTAGAACTCAAAAACCTTGCAGACCGGCCTTTTTGTTCCGGCTGCCGCAATCATTGACTGAACTCGCTGCATAGAGCGCTCGTCGATGTAGGCAGAATTCTGCCGCTCGCAGTCTGCTCACTTCGAATTCACCCACCAGCCGCTTGATCTCTTCACAGCCTCTTCGTTTCCGCTTCGGAATTTGTTGACTCGCTGTTCAAGCCCATTTTTTCTCGTTCCCCCATAGCTTCCAAAATTACTATTACAGCTATAGGATAATTCAGGAACGAAGGGAGTTTCCCTCAGGACACCATTGGGCGGTAGCCAGGCCGATGCCGGTAGTGCCGCCAGTGATAAGGATGGTTTTGGTGCTCATTCGGTATAGATCCCTAGTTCAGTAGTTATGCACTACTGGACTAGTTGTCAAGTCCGTGTTATCTTAAGTTGTGAGGCTACTTTTCCATCCAGCGCTCAGCGACATTACTGTCGAGGGCATCCTCTATGCCTTGTCCGATCCAGTACGCGCCCAAATCTACTGGGAATTGGCCGCATCGGAATGCGCCCGCAATTGCTCCAACTTCCGCAAACTCGACAACCGCACCTTGCCCAAGTCAACGCTCTCCCAGCATTTCAAAATCCTGCGCGAAGCCGGCCTGATCCGTAGCGAACGCAAGGGCGTCGAAATGCACAACACGATCCGTTGGGAACTCAAGGAACGTTTCGGCGACATGCTCTCCGCGATCGCTAATACTTACGCTGCTCAGAATTCGCGACGGCCGCATTCCGGCGTGCGCTCACGCGCGGACGGGAGCTTCGAGCCCAGCATAACCAGCCGGAAAGGTAAAAAAACGAGCTGATAACCAGTCAGACCAACGGGCGCGCCCGCTCGGCGATCTCAGAGATGGGCATCCCCACCTATCAAGTGGGTTTTCGGTCTATTTACCAAAGCTTACGAATGTGCTGGCTATTACATCGGCGAGCGCTCGATGCAGCGAGTTCAGTCAATGTTTCCGGCAGCCGGAACAAAAAAGTCGGTCTTCAAGGTTTCTGAGTTCTAGTGTTCTGGTCATGTTAGTATATCCAAAGTTCCAGCAAAACCGCGAACGCCCGGCGCGCGTCGCCAAGCAAACCTTTGTATGGCTCACTCGGTAGAATCTCATCTTCGCCTGGACATCGCCCAGTATGATGAACTGATTCGCCGGTTCATCCCCGGTTACGACGAGATGCTGAACGAGCTTACCAATTATCTGGCATTTTATCTGGCCGATCGACCGCACCCACAAGTGTTAGACCTCGGTACCGGCACAGGTTCGTTGGCCGGTTTGGTGCTGAGCCGGATAGCCACGGCGACGGTCGTTGCAATTGATGCCGATCCGGCAATGATCGCGGAAGCACGCGAACGTTTGGCAGCGGTGCTTCCCCGAGTGACCCATCTACTGCGGGACTTTCTTGGTCCGCTGCCTGGAGGATCCGATGCCTGCATGGCCTCTCTGGCCTTGCATCACATTACGGAGCTAACTGAAAAACGAAGGCTTTACCGGCAAATCCTGGGCGCGCTCAACCCTGACGGCATTTTTATCAACGCGGACGCCATGTTCGCGGAGAACAGTCTGTTGGAAAAATGGATGCGAGCCAACTGGACCCGACATCTTCTTGCTTCTGGATTTTCACAGCCCGAAGTAGAAGAACATTTCCGCCAATGGTCCACCGAGGATCGCTATTTTGAAGTGCAGACAGAACTCCGTCTCTTGCATGAAGCCGGGTTCTCGAACTTAGAGGTGGTCTGGCGCCGTGGCCCGATGGCGGTTTTAGCTGGCCATAAGGGGGCTAGTGCATCGAGTCATCGGTAGGAGGTACCCCGTTAGCGGGAAAAGGGTTCTGCGCCCGGCGAAGACCCGCACAGGGCACTGCATCCTCGTGCTTGCGAGACTATCCGAAAACAAGGTTACGCTTCCAATGTCAGCCGGTGGCCGCGCCGACGCGCGGGGTCATTTTCACCGAAGACGTCGTGAGGACTGCGGGTTAGTAAAGTCGTTATGCTGAAGATGGCTTGCCTGCTAGTACCAGCTTTTAAGTGCCGTCCGCAAAGTTGGATAGCCCTCAAAGAGGATGCCCACCATTCCCGAATCCGTCGCACCGTTTACGTTTTCCAGTAAATCATCGACAAACAGAATATTTTCCGGGCGCAAGCCGAGCAGCTGTGCGGCGGCCTGGTAAGCGGCCTTCATCGGTTTGGCAAGTCCGATGTGATGCGAAGCAATGATTCGTTCCATAAGCGCCGGGAAACGATAGCGCTGCGGATTCTGGAGCAGTCTCCAGTGCAGCTCGATGGTATTTGTGAAGGCCGCGACTCGTGCGCACTTCGAAACCTTGCGGACCAGTTCCAACATTGCAGGTCTCTCATCTCCGATCATGGACTCCAGGTTCGATTTCATCTCTTCGATCGTGACATCGCGTTTGCACGCTGCACAGAGCGCCTGCAGAAGGTCGGTGGTTCCGATTTTGCCGATGATGGCTCGCTCCATCGCCGGTTTCGCGATTCGCTCATAGCTCGCTGGGTCCAGGCCGTACTCTCTCTCCAGCACCGCTTCTATTTCTTTATCTTTACTATAGAGATCGATAAGCACATCGCCTACATCAAACAGGACCAACCCAATGACAGGATCTTCCAAACGACAGAGTGACATACAGTCAGACCTCCAATCGAACAACCAGACCTATCGCCTCGTGGCGAGCGCCTCCAAATACTCGTTGCTGATCAGGGTATGGTTCTCGCCGTTGGTCGCGAGATTGTTGTCTATCCAGAGCTGCTCCAAGTCATGCAAGAGTGCGGCCTGTTTCGGGGCATCGAGGCGACCGAGCGCGAGTTGTACTGGGCCGGCATTCTTCGCGAAGAATTCGGCGGAACCAGCGGCACTTCTCTGCAACTCCCACCTAAAGGCCACGACGCTGGTTTCGACCGCATCGAAGCCCGGCTTCAACCTGTCGCGTACCGTAGCTTCTTCTCCCCAGAGGAAAGGAGATATCGTGCCTTGAGGAGGCGGCGGAAGGTATCGGCCGGCAACCGCACTC
>JAFAJU010000117.1 GCA_019236035.1 Verrucomicrobiota bacterium
CACGAGCGTAGGGTACGGCGCCAGCTTTGGCGGGATCGCGGCCTTACTCGGTATGTTGAACAGTTGCGCCAGTGGTGTGACGGTCGTCAACATCGATAACGGCTTCGGGGCTGCCTACGCAGCCTCAATGATCAACCGGCAAATCGGCATGCCTCGCCCTACCGGGGAATCCAATCACCGTGAGCCTCGATGAGTGCGTCCACAAGTTCCCAGATTTGGTCCAATTCCAGCTCGGCTCCGGTGTGTGGATCCAGCATCGCTGCATGGTAAATATGTTCGCGTTTTCCGGTCACGACAGCTTCAACCGTTAGGGCCTGGACGTTAACGTTGGTCTGAATCAAAGCAGCCAGCTGCAGCGGTAGGCGGCCGACCCTCATGGGTTGAATGCCGTTCTTGTCGACCAGGCACGGCACCTCGACGCAACAATCGGAAGGCAAATTGTCAATCAGGAGGTCGTTTTTGACGTTGCCGTAAACGACCCGCGGAACGCCTGTCTCGAGACTGTGAATGATCGACGAGCCATATTCGACGCTTCGCTCGATCGCTAAGGACCCTGTCTCACTCTCCAAACGCTTGCGCAGCTCGTTCCACTTTGCGATTTGCGATTCGCACCGGCGCGGGTATTCATCGAGGGGGATATTGAACTTTTCAATCAGATGTGGCCGATCGTGTTTGATGTACCATGGAACGTATTCCGAAAAGTGTTCGCTGGACTCGGTGACAAAATAACCAAGTCTGGAGAAAATATCATAGCGCACGCGATTCGTTTCCGGCACCCGACCTTCCGCGATCACCCTTCTGATCTGCGGGTACAGGTCAACGCCGTCTCGCTCGAACTTCAGGTAGAACGCAACATGGTTAATTCCGGCCACTAGGTAGTTGATCTCTTCAACGGGAATACCGAGATCGGTCGCAAGCTCGTGCGCGGTATGTGGAACGCTGTGGCAGAGGCCGATCGTGCGGATGCGCGTTGCCCTGGATAGCGCCCAACAGTTCATGGCCATCGGGTTGACGTAGTTGAGGTGGACTACATCGGGGCATAAGCGCTCCATGTCCTTACACATTCCAATCAGAACGGGAGCAGTTCTCAACGCGCGCATGATCCCCCCGATTCCCAGGGTGTCGCCGATCGTTTGGCGCAACCCGAAGCGCTTAGGAATTTCAAAATCGGTGACTGTACAGGGTCGGTATCCACCGACCTGGATCATATTGATGGCGTAACTAGCCCCGTCGAAAGCTGTCTCCCGGTCGGTTGTGGCTTCGATCGCAGCGGGGGCGGCCAGCGTTTGAGCGATTCGACGCGCAACACTTTCCGAGGTCCTGAGCCGCTCTTGGTCGATGTCGAATAGGCAGATCGCCGAATCGGCGAGCTCCGGAAACGAGAGAATGTCTCCCAAAAGATTCTTTGCAAACACGGTACTGCCCGCGCCAATAAAAGTGATTTTTCGTTTCGCTGTTTTCACTGCAGAAGATGGTTTGAACTTTCCGCGGCCGTTCACAACTAATGTTTGGCCTCTGCGACCTCATGCCTGTCGAGCCGGCCCTGCACGGCATGATCATGAAACACTTGGCGGATGATTTCTTCAATCGGTTCCTCCTCGACGCTGAAATCATGCACTTCGCAGTTCGAAAGAATCACCCGGCAGACCTCCGTGACTCTGTCACGCTGAATTTTCAGCTTCACGGAAGTAGCCGTCCGCTCGATGACTTCCCCTAGATCGAAGGTACAGGACGGTGCTTTGGCAAAAGTGAACTGCAACAGTTTGTATCCGGCAAAATTCTCGATGATTTCAGCTAATTCCCCATCAAAGAAAACCTGCCCATGATCTATAATGATCACCCGCCTGCAGAGTTCTTCTATATCCTGCATGTAGTGGCTTGTGAGCACGGTGGAAATGCGGTTCGCTTCGCTGTAGAAGCGCAAAAAATCGCGGACCTTCTTTTGGCTGACCACATCCAGGCCGATGGTTGGCTCGTCAAGAAACAGGACCTTCGGTCCGTGCATCAGGGCGGCGATCAACTCCATCTTCATCCGCTCACCGAGACTGAGTTCGCGGACCATAACGTTCAACTTGTCGCGCACGTCGAGGAGATCGACCAGTTCGTCTACTACCTGGTGAAATCTGGTGTCATCGATCTCATAAATTGCCCGATTCAGCTCAAGTGATTCACGGGCAGGCAAGTCCCACCACAACGAATTCTTCTGGCCAAGTACAAGACTGAACTGGCGCTTGAACTGCGCCTTTCGTTCCCACGGAATATAGCCCAGCACGCGTGCACTTCCGGCGGTGGGAAACAGGAGGCCGCCCAGCATTTTGAGCACGGTCGTTTTGCCCGCGCCATTCGGGCCCAGGAAGCCGACGAATTCGCCCTCTTCGATCTCGAAGGAGACATTTTTCGCGGCGTGAATTTCGTCGTACTGTCTCACAACGAGACCCTTTAGAGCACCAACCAAGCCCTCGCCCTTTTTGTAGGTGCGATAAACCTTCGACAGGTTCTCGGCGGCGATTGCGATACCCATGGCCGAACAATCGGTTGGAAGCCTTCGCTATGCAACGTTCGCCGCGGTCTCCGGTAGGGATGCGTTCCTGCGTGTCCGAGCGTGCGCGTTTCTAGTCATGTGGACAGGCTATCACGGACGCGCGGGAGCGCGTCCCTAGCACGCGTTCGCGTCGTTACGCCGCTGTTTTCGGATTCCTTTTTGGGGCGATTTTCAAAAATGGCCTGATCTTCTCAACGGCTGCCTCCGCGGTAACGCCATGCTTTTTTCTTAAAACCGGGATGGTGCCATGCTCGATAAATTGATCGGGCCAGCCGACCCGCACGACTGGCGTAGTGATTCTGGCGTCAGCAAGGTGCTCAATAATCGCGCATCCAAAGCCATTGTGGAGGACGTGATCTTCGAACGTACAGATTACATCGACACATCGTGCAAAGAACTCCAGCGTGCCGGTGTCTATCGGTTTGATCCATCGCGGGTTGATCAATGCAACCGAAATACCTTCGGATTCCAAAATTTCTGCAGTTTCCTTGGCCAGGGCGAACATATTCCCCAGCCCGAAGAGTGCCACATCGCGACCATGCTGAACGACTTCGGCTTTGCCTATCTCCAGCAGCTTAGGCTGTGGTTTCGGTTTAGCGCCCGGGCCGGCGCCGCGCGGGTATCGGATCGCGATTGGACCGTGATGATAATTCACCATGGTCCAGA
>JAFAJU010000169.1 GCA_019236035.1 Verrucomicrobiota bacterium
ACGTTTGCCGCGAAGCTGCAGTTCAAGCGATCGGCGGATGACCGGTTCATCGTCGATGACGATTACCTTTTCGATAGCCATGCGGTGTGAAAACTCAGCGGATCAGATACCTCCGGGTTCCCATGCGCGGGACCTGGAGCATTTCGACCACAATAAGAGGTAACCTTCCTGGCCGCAATTCTTTTTAGGGCTGCCGCTGAAAGCTCCGCGATCACAGAATCATTTTTTCCCGTTGCTACAGAACCCTTTTGCGCTTTTGCGACTCTCTACTAAACTGTATAAAATTCCGGTCGATACTTAGAGAAGATTGGTCTTGGACCCGAAGAGTAAAGCGAAGAAAAACGGGCAGCTTGCTGCGGAAGAGGTTTTGTCTCGAAATTCGGGCTTGAACCAATCGGGTATTCCAACGGAAAAATCCATGGAAATTTCAGTAGAGAGAAAGTCCCAGCTGGTTTCGGATCCAAACTATCCCAGCTTTGAAATTCTGGTTGAAGTGGCCGGCAAACTACTGGATTCCTTGGAGAAGCATTGACGGATGTTAAGACGTCTCGTCTGCGAGTTCGTGCGAGGTAGAGGGCCCCTGTGGAATCTAATCACACAACGTGCGAAGATCGGATGGGCCCGTTCTCTGGGGTCTACCTGGAGTTTCTCCTGCGACGCGTTGTTCACGATCTCGGCAATTCGATATCCGGCATCAACTCGCTCAGTGATTATCACTTGCGTTCGGGCGTAAGCGACCCCGGCCTGGAAGAAAGCCTGCGCCTGATCCGCGAGAGCGCGGAGCTGTCACGAGAGTTACTAGTGGCCGTTGGCGACCTGCTGCAACCGGCTGAGACGGAGGAAGAGCTCGTCCACGCGCAAGCCTTGATCGAAGAAGCGGCAAAAATCTTGTCGCTACTTTTGCCTCGGTCAATCAAATTGGAAACAACCGGCGGCGAACGAAACAATGCAGTTATCTCCGTGTTGCGCGGTGATTTCTTACGAAAAATGCTGGCCCTAGTCGCGATGGACCTTGGCGGGCTACGGGTTCCGTCTGGAACCATCCGGTTGGACTGCGCTCCCGAAGGACAGCATGTGCGAGTCGTTTATCGTTCGATGGCAGGTTCCGCTTCAAAGTTGCGCGAGCGCGCTCCTGCCCTGCTGACGGATCTGAGCAGTAGCGCCCAAGTCAGCGGCACTGTCGAAGGGGAAACATTTGTTTTAACGGTGATATTCCCGCTCGTTGAGCTGTTTGAAGGGCAGGGTTAGAATCATCGTTCAGGCATGGAATCGTTACCGGCCGTACTCGTCGTCGACGATGACAGGGTTGTATTACACACCTTGCAGGACCAGCTATCTCGCAGCCGCTATCGGGTAGCTGCCATTCCGAACGTGAAAGATGCGCTGCAGCGGCTGCGTGTCGAGCGTTTTGGCATCATCCTGGCGGATCAATTAATGCCGGAGATGACTGGACTGGAGTTTTTGAGTGTGTGCCGGGAACGACAGCCGCTCACTTCGCGCATCATTATGACCGGAATGACTGTGGTGCCGGAAATCGAGGAGGCGATTGTTCGCGGCGACGCATTTCGGTTTCTGCTCAAGCCTTGGAATCGGTTTGATTTCACCCTAGCCCTGATTCAGGCGACGGAGCGGTTTCGGTTGGTGGAGCAGCTCGAGACTGCCTCCCGCGAATCGCACCGGCAACAGAGCGACCTCGCGACGCTGATGTCGGAGCTAGCCGGCTACCGGCAGCAAATTCGTACCCCGCCCGTTGCCGATCAGCTGGACCCATCAGTACGCGATACCGAGGAAATCTTTCTGCAAGTTATCAGTCATATCGATCAGGCGGTCTGGGTGAGCGATGCCGAGTCGAATCAGATATTGTACGTCAGCCCTGTTCATGAACAGATCTGGGGACGTTCCCTTCAGGAATTGTACGGCAGCGGCGGCTCTTGGATCGATACGATTCATCCGGACGATCGCGAAAGAGTGCTCAGAGCGGCGCTTGAAGATCAGACCACGGGAAGGTACGACGAACAGTATCGAATCGTTCGTCCGGACGGCGAGATTCGCTGGATCCGGGATCGGGCATTTCCAATCCGCAATACCCAGCAGAAGACCTACCGAATTGCCGGTATCGCGGAGGACATCACCAATCGCAAGATCGCGAACGACCAGCTCGAAATGCGTGTGCGGGAGCGAACGGAAGAACTTGCCTGGGCGAATCTTGCGTTGGAATCTGAGATCTCTGAGAAGCGAAGGGCGGAAGTGCAGTTGCGAGAAACGAATGAACGCCTTCAGAGAGCTCTTGAGGAGTTGCGGGCAACGCAGCAGCACGTGATTCAGGAGGAGAGGCTCCGCGCTTTAGGCACGATGGCGGGTGGAGTCGCACACGATTTCAACAACGCGTTGATCCCGATCCTCGGATACGCGGAACTCTTGATTGAACGTTCCGAACTCCTGGAAGATCGCACGGTCGCCTTGAACTATCTCAGGCT
>JAFAJU010000181.1 GCA_019236035.1 Verrucomicrobiota bacterium
AACGAGCGGGTGGTGGAAGACCACCTAGGCGACCGTCCGTCGATTACTTATGCGCAGTTGATCGAAGCTTCTCGTGAGCGGATGCGAGAAGCCGCGGAAACGGGCGAGATCATCGAACCGCGGTAGGGCGAGGACGCCCACGTCCCCCTCCAGTCGCAGGGTTCAAAGAGCGAGGACGACTTAGCCCCGATTCCGAAGTTGGGGGAATCGTGCTCGTACTCGATCTGTGGGACTTCGGCACCGAAAAGAGATCCTGATCCTTCGGCAATTATTTTGTTCCATCACTCTGACCGCGAGATATGCAGAATTCTCGAGGACGAGCACGAGCAGGAGCACGAGCACGACTTCTCAACTTCGGCATTTGGTCTTAATGAGGGTTCAGAAACCCTCGGTCGGTCGCAGGCGGTCGACCGCAAAGCTCGCTAACCGTTTGCCGAGTATGAATTGACGTCTGAAGGAATCGATTCGCCGCACGTCAAGCCGGCCTGATTCGATGATGGCCGCGCAAGCCCCAAAGTAAGGCACGAAACCGCCCGTATTGATAATCACCCGAGGTGCAACCTTCCAAGTGCCGGGGTAGTGTGTATGGCCGACGATGATGAATCGCGCCTGCGGCCGAAAAACGCGCGCCAGGTTGGCTGCCCGTCCGGGGCTTTCCCACCAGGCTTTGAGGATCATCAGCGGGCGGTGGGGTGGCCAGAGGTGGCGAATGAACAGTTTAAACCGGGGCGTGCGTCCTCGAGTCAGCGGTTCTTCGATCATCTGCAGTTCAATCGCAGCCCTTTTGGTGGCCAGAAGCCGCTTTTCAAAATCGGTAAAGTCGTCCGGCCCGAGTCCGTCTAGAATCTGTCGATGTTTCAGTCGGTAATGCTTTGCGTCTCGACTCCACGGCGCAAGGTCCAGGAATAGGATATCGCCATGAGTCACCAGAATCGCGCCGCGTTCCAGGTCCAAGTGATTCGTGCTGGAGACGGTTGGGTCGTGGTTTCCGTTGACGAAAAACGCCTTCCTTCCTGCCTGATGACAAATTCGGGCCAGATCAGCGGCCAGTTTTCGGCCCACCAGGCGGTCTTCCGTGTTCCGCATTTCCGCGGTATCACCGTTGAAAATCACAGAGCCGGGACCGTGCAAAAGGGAGCAAAGCTGCTCCGGATGCTCGATGCGCGAGGCACGGTGGCCAAGGTGTAAGTCCGATAGAATCAGGACTGGTTCCGTCGGAGTCAGGCTCATTCCGTTTTTCCGATCACGCTGACCGTTAAGCGCGCGCTGTACTTATTTAGCATAAAAATGGTCGATCAGTCTGAGCGATTTTGCATTGGGGAAGATTCCTGGCTCCATCTGATTCATTACATATGCAAAAGCCACCTCGTTTTCCGGATCAGAGAAACCGAGGCTGCCACCGGACCCGGGTTGACCAAATCCGGTTAACGAGTTGCCAAAGATCCTCCGAATCTTTTTGCTTCCAAGCAACGGATCTTTCATGAAACCGATACCAAATCCGGTTTGAATTCGGAGAACGGCGTCCTGACCCATGCACTGCATCGTGGCGATCCGGTGAATCGTTTCGGACGAAAAGATCTCGTCCGAACAAAGAGTCTGATAGAATCGCGCCAGCGCCTGGGCAGTCCCAATACCGCCTAGCGAAGGAAGAGAGTGCCTGCGTACTTCTGGATTATTCATTAGTGACGGAGACTGAAGGCCGGCCGGAGTCGAAAATGCCTTACGGGTCAACGAATCTTCCTGAGCAAGAGCCTGGTAGAAGGGCTCCTCGGAACCGGCCGACCGCGCCTTTCGCGGCGCAAAAATCGGAGCTGCTTCGCTCGCAACCGACTCGGGTACGCCAATCCAGAGATCCAGCTTCAGCGGTTGGGCGAAAATCAGCTCAAAGTACGTGCTAAGCGTTGTTCCCCGAGTAATCCGGCGAACCAATTCGTCGGCCAGAAATCCGTACGTCCTGGCGTGATAACCATGACACCGACCGGGGATCCAAAAGGGCTCTTGCCGTGCCAACTGGTCGGCGACAGCGTCATGGTCTAAAACCGATACCGATGGGTCTCGCAGAGCTGCCTGGCCCGCTTGATGGGTAAGGATATGGAGAATAGTCGTATTGTTCTTTCCGTTCTGTCCATATTCGGGCCAAAGATCAACGACCTTACGATCCAATTGGATCCCGTGTTCGGCCGCTGCATGGATAAGGCAGGCGGAGGCCAGTCCTTTCGTAGCGGACCAGATCAAAACCGGAGTCTGTTTCGTCCATGGCTCACGCTTTTCTCGATCACGATAGCCGTCGGCGAGATCCAATACTTGTTCGCCTCGCCGCCAGATGCATACAGATGCGCCCAACTCGCCAAGTTGAATGAAATTCTCTGCGAACAGATCGATCAATCCTTGAAGATGCATATGTTCCTAGAGTTCATCTCTGATCCGTTGCAAGTCAGGGTCGCACTTGGCTAGCTCTCGGAATGACTTATCAAGGCGAAAACTGGCGCGCAGGTACACTTTGGCCTGCTGCAGGTTACCTAGAACCGTCTCGTAACAAGCGAGATTGTAATAATAGACGGGCTCGTCGAGAAGCCCGGCTGGTCCGTCCAGGAGAGTCTGCTTGGCTTCCAAAGTCCGCCCGAGTTCGTGAAGGCAGAAAGCGGCATGAACGTACCCGGACGATTCGTCTGGATGCACACGGCACATCCGGAGGCAGAGTTGGAGGCTCTCATGCCAATCCCGTTTTCGAAGAATGATCTCGACGCGCATTCGCAGGATTTCCAGGCGATCCTGCTGCTCCGCCTCAAGCTCGTCCAATTGTGCCAACGCATCCTGAAGCATCCCGAGTTCTGCGTAACCTTCCGCGACACGGACTTTCTGTTCGAAGGTCATTTGTAAGAAATCACCATCCCAGCGCCAATGATCAACGAAATAAGCCTGCATCGCTCGCAAATCTTCAGAGATTTGCGAGCGATGCAGGCTAAACAGACGCGCAGCGTCTGTTTAAAAGCTTTCTAGCCCGCAATGAGCTCGTCGATTCTCCCAGCGCGTGATTTTTGCGGGCTAGCGCCGTGGCGGAAGCTCTTGAGGAATCACCGTCAAGTCGATCATCTCAACGCCGCGGATGACCGTCAAAGTCGATTTGATTCCAATCTCTTCTCCCACCAGCGTGCGATGGAGATCGTCGATGCTTGAGATCGGCGCACCTTTAAAAGAGATGATAATGTCGCCCTCTGTCAGACCGCTTTGCTGAGCGGGTCCGTTCGGTTCCGTTCCGGCCACCAACACTCCCTGGTTGTTGGTGAGCTTGTGGTGACGAATCAGTCTGGGATGGATCGTGGCGTTTTGCCCCGCCAATCCGAGATAGCTCCTTCGAATTTTACCATCCCGAATAAGCCAGGCTGCGACCAATTGCGCCGTGTTGGCTGCGATCGCGAAGCAGAGCCCCTGTGCGGGCAGGATTACCGCCGTATTCACACCGATGACCTGTCCGGAGGAGTTTACCAACGGGCCACCCGAGTTGCCCGGATTCAACGCAGCGTCCGTTTGAATAATATCGTCCATCAGTCGGCCGGATTGCGCCCTCATTGACCTGCCCAGTGCGCTGACCACACCGGCGGTCACTGTCTGTTGGAATCCGTACGGACTGCCAATCGCGATCGCAATCTGCCCTACCCGCAACTTCTTCGAGTCGGCGAACGTCAGGAAGGGAAGCTGCGCCGAGTCTATGCGAACTACCGCCAAATCGGTGTCAGGATCATCGCCAATCAACGCAGCACTGCAGGTGCGCGCATCATGCAGAGTCACCTCGATCGACTTGGCGCCGTGGACCACGTGACTGTTCGTCAAAATGAAGCCGTCCGGTGCGATAATGAAGCCGCTGCCGCCACCTTCGCCTCGTCTTCCCAGCGAAGGGTTTTTAACCTGAATATTCACTACTGCGGGCGCGACTTCGCTGGCCACTCCGCTGACGGTCTCGGAATAAGCATCCAACAGTTGGTGGTCACTGAGCGGCCGCCTCACGGTGGGCGACGCCTCCTCGGAATTGGCGAGCAGAACCGGGACCCACGCTGGTTCAAATTCAGAAAGCATAATTTTCTCTTCCAATCACAATAAAGCAGAATTAAAAAGTAACAAAGTCTGTTACAAATCAAGCGGAACTTTTTAACCCTTCCGCAACTCCCGAAGTACGTCTGCCAGCGTCATCTTCTCCAGTTCCCGTTCAAGAGCTCGGTTCGCTCGATTCTGGATCCGCAGCATCACCTTGCCGATCCTCTTACCGACCGGGCACTCCTGTGATGGTTCATTCGGATGCGTGCCAAAAACATTGCCTTGATCAACCGCGCTGTGGATTTCGCGCAGGGTCACTTTTTCGGGTTTCCGTTTTAGCACAGCACCGCCATGCGGACCTCGGAACGTAGAAATCAGGCCTGCATCCTGGAGCTCGATCAGCAGTCGGCGAATAACGACCGGGTTTGTGTTTACGGTCTGCGCCAAACGCGAAGAGGGGCAACAATCACTTTTCCCCGATGCGAGCACTGCCATTACGTGGACCGCAAAGGCGAACCGGCAACTTTGCATCCCGAAAATGTAACTTAATTCATTACGTTATCCAGGAGAAAGTACCGTTCACCGTTTCGCGTTCGGCGTTTGGCGTTCAGCGTGACGCCCGCGCGTGTCCCTCCCATCCGCTTCAGAATGCTGAAGATGCCGGAGATGCGGCTGGAGACGGCGTCGCCGCCGGAGTTAAGCTGC
This sequence comes from Verrucomicrobiota bacterium, assembly GCA_019236035.1. GTDB lineage: Bacteria > Verrucomicrobiota > Verrucomicrobiia > Chthoniobacterales > JAFAMB01 > JAFAMB01. The sequence goes on from JAFAJU010000181.1 coordinate 4,738, forward strand.
CTGGCGGTGAAGCGCTGCCTCGCGCGGCGATGCTCTCTTGCGGAGAAGGGGACGGCTTGACCAGGTTGTCTTCCCACGCCCAGAGTTCTCCGCTATAGCCACCGATCTCGTTCAGCAGAGCGCCGCAACGGTCGTGTAGCTTCTGCAGGTCCGGTGGCCCCGGCAGGTCTTCAGCAGAGCCGGGAAAGACGATATAAGTGACGTTCAGATCACTTGCCGGCCGGTTGTACGGATTCGATCGCGGATCGAGTTGGTTGCAAATCCGTAATGAAGCTTCTCCGATCTTATAGGATGGTCCGACATCGCCAAGGAGCGCCGGATATAGCTTTCCTTGATAGATCACCACAACGTAATCCCCAAGTTTCGGCTGGAACGGATGGTTCGGCTGCCGGAACATGAATCCGGGCAAGACCACGTAGGGATCAGCCTTTGCAATCAGAAAGCTGTATTTTTTCAGATCGGTCACTTCCCGTTGCAACTGTTCGATTTGCTCTTTGAGGAGCTTTTTCCGCTCGGGCGTTGTAGTCTTCGCATCGTTCTCCGACTGAAGCTGTTTCAGTTTCTCTTCGCGTTCCGGAATAAACTGGCTCGGTTTATTGGTTTTCTTGGGCCAACGATAACTTGTAAACGGTTGGAAATTCGCCGGCGAGCCATCCACCTCGGATAGCCGATCGGCGTCGGAGCCGTCGGTATTGACATCCATATCGCTTTGAATCAAAAGAGCTTTCCGATGCGTGTTGCGATCCTGAAATTCGAGGATCGTGTTGCAGTCGAAAAAGTTGTGGCGGGAAACCATTTGATCAAGTCGAGCCAGGGTCCGATTCAAAGCGTCTAACTTTAACTGATAGAGGCCGTGATAGAAGTTTGATACTGTGGCGGCCGGAAGTTCGTCTTTCAACCCCGGCAGAACCGAGCCAATCGACGGGTCCGCGCCGGCGAGTTCTTCCAAGGTCTGCGCGGCCTTCGGCACCTGGACCTTCACATCGAGGTCGAGGAGGTAGGCAGCGGGCGTCTTACGCTCGACCACGGCAGGCGCGCCTTCGACAGCCGTCACCCGGGAATGGACCTCCATGCCGTTGAATAGTCGAGCGGTCTCCATCCGAGATGAGGGGATGAACGCTTCGGGCAAAGGAGTGGGAGTAGGAGTGGGGCTTGGAGTAGTTGTCGGCGTCGGTGGGCTCGGAGCTTCAGGATTCGCCGGTTTTGGACCCGGGCAGCCAGTCAGAAGCAGGGCTAAAACGGTTGCCGTCCAGACCCGGATCGCAAATTGCGGATGCGAGTCGGTTCCCATGCAGGTTGCTATTTGGCAAACCAGGCGATCGCGGTCAGAACTATGCAAATACCGCTGAGGACAATCATCGGGATCGCTGGCATCGGTTTTTTCTTTGTGGCGAAGGAGCGGCCAAAATGCGCCAGCAAGAGTACGGAGACAACCAGTGCGAGAATAAAACCGGGCAGGCTTGGTGAGAGCAGTCCGGCAATAATTAAGAGGGCTCCGCTCACGCCGCCGGCGATAAGAGAGGCCTTGCTTTTGGCGCGCGCATATCCTAGCGCCCCACCAACGATCGCCACTATTCCAAAGAGGAAATAAAAGATCTGCGTGAGCATGCGCCGGATTTATACCATGCCTGAGATCTCATAGTCTCGGGGTGTTGGCGCCGACAGTGACGCCTTGTCGCGGGCGGCTTGCGCGTTGAGGACCAAGCGTTTGAGAAACATCGGAATAAACACTATGCTGGTCATTGCGAGGTTTACCAAAGTTCCGGGGATTACGCGCGCCTGATCCCGCGAGACCGCCTGCAATGCCCGGCGCACTACCTCTTGAACAGAGACTGTGAACAGTTCCGCCATCGGGGGAACGTATCCATGCGGCACACGGCTGGCGACGTCTCCGAATTCGGTTGGGACATGTCCCGGGCAAAGGGCCGTCACGGAAATATTGGAGTTTCGCAGTTCGGCCCTCAGGGCTTCACTAAAGCTCGTGACGTACGCCTTGGTGGCAGCGTAGACGGCGAAATTGGGTATCGGGACGAGACTTGCCGCCGAACTCACGTTCAGGATCGCGCCACAACCGGATTTTCGCATACTGGGAAGGATTCGGTAGGTCAGATAGGTCAACGCGGCGATGTTAACCTGAAGCATGGCGTGAAGGCGTTCCCAGTCGCTATCGACGAACGCTCCGCGATCTCCCAAGCCGGCGTTATTGACCAGCAAATCAACCGACAGACCACTTTCATCGAGCCAGTCGCAAAATCTTTCAAGTTCGGCATGATCGCGGAGATCAAGTTGCCGACAAAAAATCTCCAGCCGAGGATTAATGATCTTTAGCTCCAGTTCAAGCGCTTCAAGGCGATCATTCCTGCGTGCTACCAGGATCATCGTGTTGACTACAGGGGCCAATTGGCGCGCGAACTCGCGACCGATCCCGGCCGATGCTCCTGTGACCAGAACGGTGCATTCGGCAAAATAGCTGATACTCATTATCTCACTTCCTAAGCTCGATCGACGCTAGAGTCAATCAGAGTGCCAGTGTCAGTGTTAGTGCCAGAAGTGGAGGAGAGCGCCGAAGTACGTCTCGAACGGTGAACAGCGAACGGTGAACGGTGAACGGTGAACGGTGAACGGTGAACGGTGAACGACGAGCGCCTCACCGCCACTGGCACTGACACTCACTTGTTTCCTTTCGCAACCATGGCTACGTTAGGGTCGATGCAGCCGGGCTTGGAGAATATGGTCGTCATCGGCAATGAGCTTGCTCTTCGGTGGGCGGACGGAATCGAGACCTATTTGCCCCTGGATTTTTTGCGAAAGGCGTGTCCGTGTGCTCTTTGCGCCGGCGAGAAGGATATCCTCGGAAATGTCTATAAAGGGGAGGCCAAACTTGGCCCTGAAAGCGTTCAATTGAAGCGCTGTACAATCGTGGGCGGATATGGAATCAAGCCCGAATGGATGGATGGACACGACTCTGGAATTTATTCATTCAGCTATTTGAGATCGTTGGATCTTGATGTTGCATGATGCCGCGGCTGAAATCGTTCGTGTTGACGAGTTTTTTTGTCGTTTGCGCCATAGCAGCGGTCGCGACTCATGTCTGGCGGCAGCGGGCTGAAGCCGAATTCGATCCGAGGCCCCTCTTCAGAGTGATCTCTGCGCAATTTCAGGCCTGTCGTTCCGATGACTTTGGTAAAGCGTACGATCAAGCGTCGAGAGGGGTTCAGGAGCATTTTACTCTGGTCCAATATGTGTCGAAGATTCGGACCGAGTACGGCCGGATCTCCCCGGCCGAAAAGTTACAATTTGGAACAACTTCTCTTGAGAATCACCGGGCAATCGTCCAGGTCTTTTTCTTAAGCGCCCGCAACCAGGTCACGCCCGCACTTTTTACCATGATCCAGGAAGGTGGAATTTGGCGGATCGAGAATTTTGAGGTTTTGGAGACCTGGCCGGTCGATCGTCGCCTGGCGGGCTTCAGCGTCTAGCCCGCAAAAATCACGCGCCGGGAGAATCGACGAGCTCATTGCGGGCTAGAAAGCTCTTAAACAGACGCTGCGCGTCTGTTCAAGAGCCTGTTTTACAATTAAAGGATTCGAAACGACCTGTTTTTAAAAGCTTTTCTTCAAAGAGCAGCAGAATGGTCCG
>JAFAJU010000215.1 GCA_019236035.1 Verrucomicrobiota bacterium
GTGACGGTGCTCCGTGACGGTAAGCTGGTCGGATCCAGGGGGGCAGCCGAGACAAACGAGACGGAGCTTATTCGGATGATGGTCGGGCGCGCTTTGGCACAGGAACCTTCGCCGCACGTTGGCACTGTTTCGGCAAGCGGACCCGTCATTTTGCGGGCACAGAATCTCGCTCGAAAGCCGTTGCTACGCGACGCCAGCATTGAGATTCGCAAAGGCGAAATCGTCGGGCTGGCTGGTCTGATTGGCTCCGGGCGTTCAGAGTTGGCCCAGGCTATTTTCGGCGTGGCTCCTCCTGAATCCGGCACCATAGAGGTCCAAGGTCGCGAGGTTCGAATTCATCGGCCGGAAGACGCGGTGGCGTTGGGTATTGCCTACGTGCCTGAGGACCGGCAACGCCAAGGCCTGATAACAGCCATGACCGTCGGCCAGAATATCGGCCTCACCAGACTTTGGCAATTGATGCGTGGGCCGTTTCTCGACTTTCAAGCCGAAGATCGTTTGGCCAGCGAGTATATCGAAACCTTACGGATAAGAACGCCGCATAGCCGTCAGCTTGTCCGCAACCTATCGGGTGGCAACCAGCAGAAGGTGGTGGTCGCCAAGTGGCTCGCGACGAAGCCTCGTTTGTTGATCGTCGATGAGCCGACTCGTGGGATCGATGTCGGTGCTCGCGCTGAAATCCATCGGCTGTTGGATAGTCTGGCGCGGGACGAAGGTATGGCGATTCTTGTTATCTCCAGCGACCTTCCGGAGATTTTTCGTATCAGCGACCGGATCTGCGTCATGAGGGAAGGGTACCTCGTGGCCGAGTTTCCCCGCCGGAATGCGACCGAAGAAGCCATTCTCGGAGCCGCCATCGGGCAGCGGTCGAACGGCGACTCGACAAATTCGGTAGCACCTGAAGGCGGTCCATCCGAACCGTAACGCCTATGGCTCCTAAGGTAACATCCCGGGATCACGCCGACCTTGTAGCGTCCGGTGCCTCTCCATCCGGCAGTGCAGCGTGGCGTTGGCTGGCATTGTTGAACCAGCAGGAGACGGTCCTCGGGCTCGCCTTTCTGGTGGTGTTATTCGGCGTCACGATGCTTAACCGGGGCTTTATCGATCCAAATAACCTTATCGATATCCTCTACAATTCTTCGTATATCGCGGTAGCGGCTATCGGGATGACGATGGTCATCCTTTGTGGCCATATCGACATATCCGTCGGCGCTGCGCTCGGCCTTTGCGCCACCGTTGCCGGCAAGTTGGCTGTCGCCGGCGTTCCGCTGATTGTGGTGTTTGCAGCGACTATTCTGACCGGTGGCTTAATTGGTCTAATTAATGGCTTTCTGGTGGCCTATGGACGCATCCCGGCCATCGTTACGACCCTGGGTATGGCCAGTATCCTTAAGGGTGGCCTGATCCTTTCGACAGGTGGCGCCTGGATTTATGATTTGCCTGCGAACTTCGCGATCAGCCGCCAGCATGTTCTGGGGATCCCCGTCCCGATTTGTGCTCTGTTGCTCTTTGGAGCTGTGTTCGCCGTCTGGTTGAAATATTCAGCGAGTGGCCGTGAGCTTTACGCCGTCGGCGGAAATGCGGAGGCGGCGAGGTTGTCGGGTATTTCTGAGCGCCAGGTGACCTTGCGAGTCTTTGTGCTGAACGGATTGCTCGTCGGAATCTCTTCAATTTTGTATGCCACCAACTTCACAGCAATCCAGTCCAACGTTGCGCCAGGATTCGAATTGACCGTGATCACCTCGACCGTAATTGGCGGCGTGAGCATTCTTGGCGGCTCCGGAACGGTAGTTGGCGCTCTGCTGGGAGGGATTCTGCTTCAAACGATCGGTACGGCGCTCGTTTTCCTGCATATTCGCGCGGAATGGTTTCAGACCGTCCAGGGTAGCCTGATCCTTCTAACGATTCTTCTCGATGTATTTCGCCGGAGAAGGACAGCGGGTGCAACAGGGGTTGTTGCGCCGACTGGTGGAGGTGCAGGCCAAGCGGCGTCGCCGAAATTCTTAAATTGGCGTTGGCTGACCCTGCAGGAAGCGGTGCTCATCGGCGTGCTCGTTGTGTCCGTGATTTTGCTCTCGTTCGCGTCAGATCGATTTCTTACTTCAGCCAACCTACTGAATCAGACTCGATTCTTGAGCGAGGTGGCTCTGCTGGCTGTCCCGATGACCTTTATTATCATCCTCGGAGGCATTGACCTCTCGGTTGGTTCGATGCTGGCGCTTAGCGCAATCATACTGGGATTTTCCTGGCAAAGCTTTGGACTGCCCTTGTGGATGGCTGTTTTGGTTGGCATAGTCGGCGCGGGCGTAGCGGGTTTTTTGAATGGCCTGGCGATTGTTTGGCTAGGGGTACCTCCGTTGATCGTGACCTTGGCTACCTTGGCCATTTACCGCGGACTCTCTTTGGGTATCAGCGAGTCGCGTTCTGTGCACGGGTTTCCCGACTCGTTTGCATTCTGGGGCAGCGGCGAAGTGGGTGGCTTGCCGGTCCAGCTTTATTTGTTGATGGTGGTGGTCGTCGTTAGTGGCGTGGTGCTAGCGGCTACCCCTCTTGGCCGCTGCATTTATGCGATTGGCAACAATGAGACTGCCGCCCGTTTCGCCGGACTCCGGGTTGGCCGGATCAAGTTGCTCGCCTACACGTTGAGTGGGTTAATGGCTGGTGTGGCCGGCTTCATTTATACCTCGCGCGTCACCAGCACTCGAGCAGACGCGGCCACCGGCTTGGAACTGGACGTTATCGCAGCCGTCGTCTTTGGAGGAACGAGCATCTTCGGAGGTCGCGGGACTATCCTCGGGACCGCGCTGGGAGTCATCACCATCCAGTTACTCAAGAACGGCTTGCAACTAGCCGGGTTCCGAGGTGAGGCCACGGTGATCCTGATCGGAACGGTGTTAATTTTGTCAATTCTACTAAATCAGCTTTTGGAAAAACGTGTCCTCGCTGGAGGGCACGTTTCCAAATCAACCAGAACCCCCCCAATCCAACATGAACCTAATGAGACCACATAAATTAGCCAAAACATTAATTCTTTTGGTTGCGGCTCTAAGTGCAACGGCCTTCGGGGCCGATACGCCCTATAACGGTGGACAGCCCACTAATCCCAAGGATCT
>JAFAJU010000217.1 GCA_019236035.1 Verrucomicrobiota bacterium
GGATCCTTGGCTGCAATCCATTGACCTCGAGTATCACAACATTGCGTGGGAACAAGGTCTCTACTATGAATTGGTCCGGCAAAATCAAATCCGGCGCGTCCTCAAGGAAGACGAGATAAAGACGGCTATTTTTATGCCGCCGGAAACCACGCGCGCCTATTTTCGTGGCCGAGCGGTGGCGCGGTTCAATGCTCAGATCCACACGATCCATTGGGACGAGGTGGTCTTCGATCAGGATTCAGGCCAGCGGCGAGTTTCGTTCAACCACGCCTCCGATGACGAACGTATCGATTGCTTGAATTCGGTGATCCGAGACGCGGTTAATTACGAAGATTTTTTACGGCTCCTGGAAAAGTTTGACCATTGAGGAGGGCCGTGAACGAACGGTAGGCAAAGCGTCCCGCTTTGCTCTCTTCAGAGCCGAGCAAACCGAGATGGTTCGCCTCTGGAGCCAGGACGCGACGAAGCGCGTCCCTACCGAACGATCTTGGTAGGGCCAAATTTCACCTTGGCCTTGTGGTGGCTCAAAGGGCGCTGCCGACAGGCCCGTCCAATCACGGAGTGCAAAGCGGGACGGTTCGCCTACGTGCGCAAAGAGAGTGGACAGAATTGAGAAATCAGGTTTTTTTCCTGCATGAAATCGGCCTATGAGCTCGCCATGGAACGCCTGGAGAAGGAATCTCCTTCTCACAAATTGACGGATGATCAGCGCTCTCAGCTCGCCGAGATTGATTCTTTGTACAAATCGAAAATGGCTGAGAAAGAGCTGCTCCTTAGAGATCAGATTCAACGGGAGCAAGCGGCGGGAAAATTTAAGGAGGTGGAGAGTTTGCAGCAACAGCTCTCGTCCGAACTACGGCGGCTTGCACAGGAGTGCGAGTCAAAAAAGGAGAGCATCCGGGAAGGGAAATAGCGGATTAGCCTGCAGCGCGAGGCAGCGTCTGAGTTTGGCCACCTTTAGCGCAGAAGGCGCTGCAGGCTCAATGCATGAACCAACCGTGGCTGACCATAATTGATTGCCCGGTCAGCGCACTGCTAGGAAAGCTGGCTAGGAAGACCGCGGTTGCGGCCACATCTTCCATCGAAGTGAATTCACCATCGACCGTTTGTCCCAGCATCACTTTTTTTACAACTTCTTCTTCGGTGATCCCAAGTTGCTGCGCCTGCTCCGGGATCTGTTTCTCTACCAACGGGGTCCGGACGAAACCGGGGCAGATGATGTTCGATTTGATTCCATGTTTTGCGCCCTCCTTGGCCACCGCTTTTGCCAGACCCACGATAGCGTGTTTGGCGGCGACGTAAGCGGATTTGTTCGGTGAAGCGAGGTGCGAGTGAACCGATCCCATGTAGAGAATAGTGCCGCCTCGACCTTGCGAGATCATCGCCCGCATCGCTGCTCGGGTCGTTAAAAAAGCGCCGTCCAGGTGAATCGCGACGAGTTTTCGCCAATCCGCGAACGAAAAGTCAACGATCGGATTTATAATCTGGATCCCGGCGTTGCTCACCAACAGGTCCAGGGCACCGAACTCCCGGACAACCTGTTCCGCCCCGGCATTGACCTGGTCTTCGTCAGCGACGTCCATCTGGAGGTGGATTGCTCTACCACCGGCCAGATTGATTTGCTCGGAGACCATTTGCGCCGCGCTGAGGTTCAGATCGGCGGTCGCGACGCAGGCTCCCTCCCGTGCAAATGCCTCGGCGATAGACTTTCCGATACCGCTTCCCGCGCCGGTTACCAGGGCAGATTTGTCCTTGAGTCTCATGGATCAATGGTTTTGATTTTCAACGATTCTATAGGCTTGATTTCCGCTTCGAGTAGAAAAAAATTTGTAACAAACTAACCAGCATATGCCATCTCAACCTGCAACGGCTACCGGCGGCGACACACCATCTTTTCCGGCATGTGTCGAGCACGGGGTCTGGACTCCAATCCCAGTCGCTCCTCCCGGTGGGGCGCAGCGCCTCGCTTTCAAAGATGTTGATCCTGATGAATCGCATGCCGTGAAACAACGGGGCGTCTTGAGCTTTCATACAGTCGGGTGCTCCGGCGACTTCAAGAATCATACACCCGGGTTGCACGTGGCTAAGGCGATGGCATCACAAATCGCTGACTCTCGCGCGGGCGGTGGGATTTCAGCGGCCCTCGAGTCGTCGTTTTTGTTTCATCTCGGCGATGTGGTCTACAAGGACGAGGATCCGTCGGATCCGGAGGGGAAGGATCAGACCCAGATGTACAACTCTCAATTCTACGCCCAATACACGAGCTATGG
>JAFAJU010000332.1 GCA_019236035.1 Verrucomicrobiota bacterium
CCGTCGTCGCAGACTTCTTTCGCATTTCGCGACGCGATGTCGCGCGGCACGAGGTTACCGAAACTAGGATATTTTCGCTCCAGATAGTAGTCTCGTTCTTTTTCCGGGATTTGATTGGGCGCTCTCGAGTCGCCCTTCTTATTGGGAACCCAGACACGGCCATCATTGCGTAGGGATTCCGACATCAGGGTGAGTTTGGCCTGATAAGAGCCGCTTACCGGAATGCAGGTCGGATGGATCTGAGTGAAACAAGGGTTGGCAAAGAGGGCGCCCCGCTTATGGGCTCGCCAGGTTGCCGTAACATTGCAGCCCTTCGCGTTGGTCGAGAGATAAAACACGTTGCCATACCCTCCCGTGGCAAGAAGCACGGTGTCGGCAGCATGGACAGTGATTTCGCCCGTCACTAGATTGCGAGCCACAATTCCTTTGGCGTGCCCGTTTACCAGTACCAGGTCTAGCATTTCAGTCCGCGGATACATCTCAACGGTTCCCGCCGCGATCTGCTGTTCCAAGGCCTGGTAGGCCCCTAATAAAAGCTGCTGACCGGTTTGACCGCGGGCATAAAAGGTCCTCGATACCTGGACCCCGCCAAACGAACGATTTGCCAATAACCCGCCGTACTCGCGCGCAAATGGAACACCTTGGGCTACGCACTGGTCGATAATATTCAGGCTGATCTCGGCCAACCGATGAACATTAGCTTCCCGAGATCGAAAATCGCCGCCCTTAATCGTGTCGTAGAACAACCGGAAGACGCTATCGCCGTCGTTGTGATAATTCTTGGCCGCATTGATACCCCCTTGAGCAGCAATGCTGTGCGCCCGCCGCGGCGAGTCCTGGAAGCAGAAGCATTTTACGTTGTAACCGAGCTCACCCAAGGTCGCTGCAGCGGAAGCTCCGGCGAGACCGCTTCCAACAACGATGATATCAAATTTTGATCGATTGTTTGGGGCGACTAACTTCGATTCGCCACGATGTTTATCCCACTTTTTATCAAGTGTACCGGAAGGAACCTTCGAATCGAGCGTAGTTGACATAGGCCTACCTGACAATGCCGAGCAGGATCGTCGCTGGGATAGAAACGTAGCCGGCGAAGACTAGCCAGGCCAAGATTTGTCCGCCGTTGTCAACGAAGCCTGCCACTTTGCGATTATTAATACCGAGGGTCTGAATTATACTAGCGAATCCATGACTAAGATGGTTGGCGAGCAGAAACAGCCCAAGGACATAGAAAAGAGAAACCAGGGGATGCCTGAATCCGAGTATGAGCATCCGATAAACGTCATGCCGACCGAGTGAGTCATGGAGCTTTCGAAACTCGGGATCAGTCCATAGCAGGGTGAACTGGAGTAAGTGGTAAATCACAAAGCAGAGGACGATCAGGCCGCTAATGATCATTGTTCGCGACGCGATGCTCGATCGTTGGTAGCCGGCCACGGCATACTTTTGAGGTTTGGCGAGGCGGTTCTGGTGTGCCAGTTGAATGGTGGCGATGATATGGGTTACGAACGCGGCGAGTAGAAAGACGCGAATTGCCCAGAGGATCGGTCCCAGGTCATGCAAGAATTTCGCGTACGCATTTATCCGATTCGGGCCCAGATAGATCTGCAGGTTTCCGAGGAGGTGGCCGAGAACGTACAGAACGAGTATGACACCGGTGGTAGCGACGACGATTTTTTTCCCGATCGACGATTGGTAAAAGGCGACTATCGGGGAGGGGGAGAACCTTCGAACGGGAGCGGCGGACGGATTCGCGACCGGCATAGCAACCAAGGTATTAGAATTTCTAATAGTGTCAATTGCGCCCTTTGGCGTTCACCGTTCGCTGTTCGGCGTTCACCGCACGCGGGCGCGCCAAACGCCAAACGGTGAACGCCGAACGCCGAGCGGTGAACGGTGAACGTTAAAACCGGTTGCAGTTTTTGGGTCAATTGTGAATAATCCCGCGTTCATGATGAAACGTCTGTTTCTCCTGATTTTTGGCGCCCTTCTGGCGATTGCCGGCTCAGCGTTTTCCCAAGACACCATCAAGATTGGCGAGTTTGGTTCATTGACCGGAGATAACGCCAGTTTCGGCACGTCGCAGAATAACGGTGTGCAAATGGCTCTGGAAGAGATCAATGCCGCCGGCGGGGTGCTTGGCAAAAAGATCGAGCTGACCGTCGAAGACAACGAGACAAAGCAGGGTGAAACGACCACCATTGCCCGTAAATTGATCTCGCAGGATCATGTGGTGGCCATCATCGGCGAAGTGGCCTCTTCGAAAAGTCTGGAGGCCGCGCCCATTTGCCAGGCCTCCAAGATTCCACAGATCGCCACCGCGGCAACGAACCCAAGAGTAAC
>JAFAJU010000337.1 GCA_019236035.1 Verrucomicrobiota bacterium
AGCGACTTCGTCCGGCAATAGCGCGATTCGGCCCATAGGGAAAAAGTACAACGATCGAACACGATCGACAACGAACGTTAAGGATCCGCGGCTCTCCTGTTCTTCGTTCTCATGCGTTGACTTTACCCTGACGTGTCGCTTAATTGACTAGAGCAATGATTACAGTGACAGACTCTGCCTTCCGGCAACTCCATACCCTGGTCGCGGAAAACCCTGAATATCGCGATAAAGGTCTGCGGATTTTTGTCGAAACAGGTGGTTGTGCTGGGATGCAGTATGGTATGGAGTTTGACCACGCGAAGCAGGGAGATCATCGTATCCAGGAAGGCGAAGTTGAAGTGTTGATTGACGCTGACAGCGCAAGCTACCTTTCAGGGGCTACTGTTGATTTCATAGACGGCCTGACCGGCGCCGGCTTCAAAATCACTAATCCGAACGTCGTGCGAAGTTGCGGATGCGGCAGCTCTTTTGAAGTTTCTCGTGAAGCTTAGTCGATACTCCCTTCTTTGTTTGTCTGCCAGCTAAGCCATGAAAACGGTCGAGCTTGGACGCACCGGCAGAAGACCTCGTCAACAGCCTGAAAGCGACAATCTATTCGGTTGGGCTGTTTTTATCTTATTGCTCTGCGGATTCGCTCTCGCATGTTGGATCGGCACATTTTACATCTTCACGCACCCGGAAGAGCCGTTTAATTACCAGATTCTGGCGAAGCTGAAGAAGCTGGATCCGCCGAAGCGTTTTGAGCTGACTGCCGCACCGACGGGCGAGTTTTTAGCGCCTGATAAACTCCTGGCGAAGTATGGCGCCATGACCGCCTGGCAACTCGACGAAGAAAGCAAGAATTTGCTTCGGGTATTTCTCCGTAATTACGACCATCAGGTTGGCAGGGTTCCGTATTTGACCGGGAAATTTACGGTACTAGACAGTTTTCCTTTCTCATCGAACAAATTTTTTGATTCTGGCGTCGCGGTAATAGCCCAGTCGGTTGATGTACCGACGATTTACATCGAGCACCTTTTCCCGGCTTCGCCCGAGCACCTGCCGGCGATGCAGCGAACTCTCACGACCGGCCTCGGTATTGAGCTTCGGCGATCCTACGATTTGTCGGCGATAATTCATATCGACAATCTCGGAGGAGCGCGCCTGCTTTTTACCTGTGTTCCCTTGCTGTACGGGCCATACGGAACCACTCAAGGCGGTTCCGGCTTCCAACTCGACCCGCCTAAGATGGTGAACTTGAAAGCAGGATTACCGACGGTGAGTCATGCTCAGCTACACGACGCGGAATTACGATTGGCTCAGTATCGTCGGGCGATGGAGGGGCAGCAGACGGCGTCGGCGCAAACCAACGGAAAATCGCAGGCGAGTCTGGTGGGCTCGGAGCCAACCCCACTACCCTCACCGGCGGCGGGAACAGCGAAGGCGGGCGTAGCTGAGGCGAACCCGACAGCGATGATGAGTCCGCTCGCAAAAGCGAGTCCGCATCAGACAGAAACGGCGGCCCCAAGAGCCATGCCTGTGACTGCTTCGACACCGCCGCCGGCATTGGCTGCCACGCAACCATTGCAACCGTTTCTGACCGCCTCTCCGGCACCTGCAACGAACGGGCGGGTGAGTGAATGGCAAATGTATCGGCCAGGGCAGATGCCTCGGGGACGCCTGCTCGACGTGGATCAAACCGTAGACCTGGCCGATAAAGGTGTAGGGAACGAGACGATTTATCTGCGCGGCGATTTTACGGTCACGGCCGCGCGCGAAAACCGTGCAGTTCTGCGACCGCGACAATCGTTGACAGATCGGGTTTTGAACCGCGGAAACGCGCGCATCATTGCCGAGTTTCCGCGAGGTATGCCGGCACCTCGAGAAGGGGAAAGCTTCCAGCGAGCACCCGACCGACCGTTCCAGATTGTTGATGTACGCCGCGGCGCAGATGGCCAAGTCAATATCTACGTGCGCGAAGTGACCGTGCAGTAGGGAGAAGGAGTCAGGAGTTCAGGAGTTGCAGTAGTTCAGGAGTCAACGCCTGACGGCTACCAAGCTTCCCGTTGCCTGCGCGAACGCGATCAAATTCAACTGGTGAGCTGTGCCCAGCTAGATTCTTCAGATTCCGACTCCTAATAGACGTCACGTTTATAGCGCTTTTCCTTCTTAAGCCCCTCCACGTACTCGGCGGCGGCTTCCGGAGACATTGCGCCCTCCTGCTCAACTATCCGATGCAGAGCGGCGTCAACGTCTTTCGCCATTCGGGCCTCATCTCCGCAAACGAAAAAATGAGCTCCCTCCTGAAGCCAGGCATACACTTCCTTGGAGTGCTCCAACAAACGTTGTTGCACATAGATTTTGTAAGCCTGATCGCGGGAAAAAGCAGTGTCAAACCGGGTGAGCACACCATCCCTTTGCATAGTGGCAAACTCGTCTTGATAAAAGAAGTCGCAGCGGGACCGCTGTTCGCCAAAGAAAAGCCAATTCCTGCCGGAAGCCCCTATCGCTTTTCTCTCTTGAAGATAGGCACGGAATGGGGCCACCCCGGTACCGGGTCCAACCATTATAATTGGGGTTGCCGGGTTTTCCGGAAGACGGAATCCCTTCGCCACGTGAACGAACATCGGAATTGGCGTGTTTTGCGGGACGCGCTCGGCGAGATAAATCGACGCCACGCCTTCCCGCTTCCGGCCATGACTCTCGTAACGCACGTTGGCAATGATAAAGTGAACCTGCTCTGGATAGGCCTTTATACTCGAACCGACCGAATAAAGCCGGGGCTGCAACTTCCGAAGTTTGCTGACAAATTCGTCTGGAGTAAACTGGACGGCCGGTTGGTCGAGCAGGAAATCGATAACCTCCAGGCCCCAGAGAAACCGGTCTAGCTCGCTTTTGCGCTCAGGCTGGAGTAACTCGCTCAATTTGTTTGCGTCGTGCGACTTTTCAACAATGGCCTCTAAAAACTGTTTCGAGGGCTGCGTGATTTGGAAATGCTTCAAGAGACCTTCGCGCATTGAAAATGTCTCTCCCTCTTTGTTCTTTACCTGCTCATCTCCCGAAAAGTGCAGCACATCGAGAATCTCTTGCACAAGGTGGGGATTATTCTGAGGGAAAACGCCCATCGAATCCCCGACCTCGTATTGCAAGCCAGAGCCGGCCAGCGAGAACTCGTAGTGCCGGGTCTCCTTTTCCGAACCCTCCAGATTCAGCTTCTGATTCACGAGAAGTCTGGCGGGAAAAGGATTCTTGCGCGAGTAGACTGGCGGCGGTGACAGGGTAGGCATAAAAACGGAAAGAATATTGATCGAGCGAGCAACGGGTCAAGAGCTTATAGCGGGACGGGCGTCCTGGCCGTTGATAGTTTCTTAGAACACGGGCGAGACGCCCATGCTACACTATTGATCGACTTTAACGAGGGGATTTAGCAGATCTTCGGCGCTCACGACCCCGATGGGAATGCCTTCCGCGTCTACAACGGCCGCGAGGCTGTTGGGAGAAGCCCGGAGTCTGCGCAGAACGATCGATGCCTGCTCGTCCGGTTTGACGGTCAGGATGCGGCGAACGTAATCTTTGGCGGTGGAGATCACGGGCCGGTCAACGATGAGGTCAAAGACGTTCACCAACCCGATGATCTTGCCCGTAGAGTCCACTACTGGATAACGGTTGAGTCGCGAACGCCGGGAGAGCTCGATAAGTTGTTCGGTCGTGGTCTCCGGGCGCACGGTCACAACGTTGGACAGCTTAATCATGACGTCACACACTTTGACGGACCGAAAATCCACCACGTTATGAATCATTTGTCGTTCGATGCTGCTCAACATCCCCATCCGTTCAACTTCGCTGGTGACGTATTTCAAGTCCTCCCTGGCAACAAATATTTCGCGCGG
>JAFAJU010000361.1 GCA_019236035.1 Verrucomicrobiota bacterium
GGAATGAAACAGAAGCTCGGACTGGCCTGCGCCTTGATCAGCAAGCCACAGCTATTGCTTCTCGATGAGCCGAGCGTCGGCGTGGACCCGATATCACGAAGAGAGCTTTGGCGAATGGTACAAGATCTGATTCGGGAAAATATCGGCGTGGTCTGGAGTACTTCGTATCTGGACGAGGCGGAGCTCTGTGAGTCAGTGATCTTGTTAAACGAGGGGAAAACGGTTTTTGCCGGGCCGCCGAGAGATCTGACTCGCCGTGTCCAAGCGCGCACGTTCATTCTTGCCGTGAAGGAAGGCCGCCGCCAAATCCTGTCAAAAGCCCTGCAACTCGAGCCGGTAGTCGACGGCGTTGTCCAGGGTGAAAATATCAGGATCGTATTGCGATCCGAATCGCCGAATACCTTCTTAAACGATCTGGGACTGGCGAAAACGGATTCGCTGACGCCCGCTCATTCGCGGTTCGAAGATGCTTTCGTGGATATTCTCGGGGGCGTTCCCAAGGGCGAATCGATTGTCGCAAAAAATATGCGTGTTATCGAGCGGAACGCCGATGCCGTCATCCGGGCGGAATCTTTGACCAAACGTTTTGGAACATTTGTTGCGACCGACCAGGTAACGTTCTCGGTGCAGAGAGGCGAAATTTTTGGTTTGCTCGGTCCCAATGGAGCGGGCAAGTCCACGACTTTCAAGATGCTCTGTGGACTGCTGAAGCCGAGCGAAGGCCGGGCGAGCGTTGCCGGCTTTGATTTGCAACGAGCAATGGGTAAGGCGCGGAACCGGATCGGTTACATGGCGCAAAAGTTTTCGCTCTACGGGGATTTAAGCGTGAGGCATAACCTCGAGTTTTTCTCCGGCATTTATGGGTTATACGGCTCGCGCAAACGGACTGCGGAGGAGAATATGATCAAGATATTTTCGCTGCAGCCCTATGTGGATGTTCCGGCGGGCCAATTGCCACTTGGGTTCAAGCAGCGACTCGCCATGGCCTGTTCCCTGATGCACGAGCCCGATGTGCTTTTTCTGGATGAGCCCACCTCAGGTGTCGATCCAATCACGCGGCGAGAATTTTGGGGTCACATCAATGGACTGGTCGAGAAGGGCGTTACCGTTTTAGTGACGACGCATTTTATGGAGGAGGCGGAATATTGCGACAGGATCGGCCTGGTCTACAGAGGCCGGCTGATTGCCATGGGGCCTCCAGATGATCTGAAGCGTAAGGTCCGCACTCCGGCGCTTTCGGAACCGACGATGGAGGATGCATTCATTGCGATCATTCAGGAATTCGACAAGCAACGTGCGGAGGAAGGGCCCGCGAAAGAAATGGCCCGCGAAAGACGCTAAATGCCATGAAACAACCGGCCATCAGCTTAAGGCGGCTCCGGTCGCTGATTTGGAAGGAGGCGCTGCAGATAGTTAATGATCCCAGTAGTATCCTCATCGCTTTGGTACTTCCTGTCGTGCTGCTGTTTCTTTTTGGTTATGCCGTGTCGCTCGATATCACCCGGCTGAGGATCGGGGTAGCGCTCGAAGAGCGGACGACAGAAAGTGAAGGCCTCGTCGCGGCCCTGCGTGATTCGAAATTTTTCGACGTTAAAGAAAGTTTCGACCGGCGTGGCTTGGAAAGAGATCTAGTCGCCGGGCGGATCAGAGGAATAGTCGTAATTCCGATAAACTTTTCTCGAACAATGGTTTGGGAGACCGACCAGTCTCCGATTCAGGTGATTGCTGACGGCAGCGAACCCAACACAGCAAACTTTGTGCAGAATTACGTGCGGGCCGCCATTGGCGCCTGGAGTCAGCGGCGCAGCATGGAAACTGCAATCGATATGCCTAGCGCTATCAATGAGGAAAGCAGGATGTGGTTTAATCCGTCTTTGGAAAGCAAGAACTACCTGGTTCCCGGTTCGATTGCGATTGTCCTGACATTGATCGGAACCCTTCTCACCGCGCTGGTGGTGGCTCGAGAGTGGGAGCGGGGCACAATGGAGGCGCTGATGGCCACACCGGTCCGGATACAGGAATTAGTATTGGGCAAACTGATACCTTATTTTGGTCTGGGCATGGGTTCGATGGCGTTCTGCACACTCGTTGCTGTCGGCATCTTCAAGGTACCCCTGAGGGGTTCATTCCTGAGCCTGATTCTCATTACTTCTGCTTTTTTGGTTGGGGGTCTGGCAATCGGTCTGCTTGTTTCAACGCTCTCCAAGAGCCAGTTCGTGGCGAGCCAGGTTGCGCTGGTGCTCGGTTTTCTACCGGCGTTACAATTGTCCGGATTTCTCTTCGAAATCTCAAGCACTCCGCTGCCCATCCAATGGCTGACTTATCTCTTTCCTGCGAGGTATCTGGTGCAAGCGCTTCAAACCATCTTCCTGGCGGGCGACATCCCGGTGCTTCTCTGGATCGACGGCATTGTCCTGGCTGGATTTGCCGCCCTCTTTTTCTTTCTAACCGCGCGCGTCACACGAAAGCGGCTATGAACGATGAAAACGCCGGGAACGCCGAGAACGCCGGGAACGATGAACCGAGAAACGCCGAGAACGATGAACCAAGAACGCAGAACGCAGAACGGTGAACGGCGAACGGCGAACGTCATGTTTAACAGAATTCGAGCCCTCATCGTAAAAGAAACCCTGGCGGTGCTTAGGGATCCGCGGAATCGCGCTGCTCTCATCGTGCCGCCCCTGCTTCAATTGATGCTGTTTGCTTTCACCGCGACTTTGGAGGTGAAAAACATCAATCTAGCTGTCCTGAACGACGATACCGGGCAGATCTCTTCGGAGTTGATTCAGCGTTTTGAAGCCTCAAAGAACTTTGGCCATATCTGGTTTGCGCACTCCCCGGCGCAGCTTCGAGATTTGATTGACCGGCAGACGGCAGTGGTGGGGGTCCACTTTCAAGCTGATTTCTCGCGGCTGTTTTATGCGGGTCAAACTCCCGCGATCGAAATTTTGTTGGACGGGAGAAAGTCGAACGCGTCTCAGATTGTGCAGGGCTATATCACGTCGATCGTGGATCAGTATGACAACGAGACAGTGACGCCACCGCAGGCGAACAAGCGAAAAGAGGTCTCGATAACTGCTCGGAACTGGTTCAACCCAAACCTAGACTACATCTGGTTTACGGTGCCGAGTCTGGTGGTGATAATCACGCTTCAGGTGTCGGTGAACGTCACCTCCATGTCGGTTGCTCGTGAGCGTGAGATGGGCACATTCGATCAGTTACTCGTTTCTCCGTTGGGGCCATTAGAAATCATGGCCGGTAAAACGATTCCTGCGTTCATACTTGCGCTGGCTGAGGCAACAATTTTCGTTCTGGTTGCGGTCTTTGTCTTCCGGATTCCATTCCGAGGTTCGATTCCCCTGCTTTACGGAAGTTTAACCGTATTTGTGGCCTCAGTGGTTGGCATTGGTCTGGCAATATCTTCGGTCGTAGCAACCCAGCAGCAGGCGCTCCTGGGCATTTTTACTTTCTTGATGCCGGCTATTTTGATGTGCGGGTACACAACTCCGATCGAAAATATGCCAGCTTGGCTGCAGCCGTTCACCTACGCCAATCCGTTGCGATACATGATGGTTATCGTCAAAGGGCTTTTCCTGAAAAGTTTGCCGGCGGCAGACGTATTCGCAAACATTTGGCCGATGGCGGTCATTGCAGTATTCACGTTGACACTCGCGACCTGGTTTTTCCGTCGCCGCATCGCGTAGGGGCGGCTTGGCGCATAGGTCCTATAGGTCATATGGGTCGTATAGGTCGCAAGACGCCACGCCGACACGCTTCACCCTTGTCCTCGGCGTGACCTTCGGCCAGTATTGACAAATGGGTGGACCTTCTAAACGGACGAAGATCGTAGCGACTATAGGGCCGGCGAGCGATAGCGAAGAGATGCTGCGCCGATTGATTGATGCTGGGATGGATGTAGCGCGTTTGAACTTTTCACATCGGTCAGCTGAACAAGCCAGACCTTTAGTGGAGCGCATTCGCAAGGTGGCGGATGAAATGGGCGTTTTTATTGGTGTGCTCGGGGATTTGCGCGGCCCTCGGATTCGGGTCGGAGAAATGGAGAATGGGAGCGTCCAGCTCGAGCGTGGAAATAAGATCATCTTAAGTTCGGAGCACGTGATCGGTACTCCTGCGAAAATTTCAGTCAGTTTCAAAGGACTCTGCCGCGATGTGGCTTCTGGCTCCATCGTGCTTTTGGACGACGGAAATATTGAGCTGCAGGTATTGGAGATCAGGCCGCAGGGAGACGTTTTGTGCGAGATTCTTCGCGGCGCCGAATTGAGAAGCAACAAAGGGGTGAACCTCAAGAACAGGCTGGTGTCGCTGCCCTCCCTGACAACCAAGGACTATCTCGACTTGGATTTTGCGGTTTCCGAGGAACTGGATTTCCTGGCGCTTTCGTTTGTGCAATCGTCGTCGGACGTCCGATTTCTAAAGCAGGCGCTCGCCGAACGAGGTGCATCGATACCGGTAATCGCCAAGATAGAGCGGAAGAACGCGCTTAACGACATTGAGAACATCGTTCGCGAGTGTTACGGAGTCATGGTGGCGCGAGGTGATCTGGCCCTTGAAATGAGCTTTGAGGATGTTCCGATCGCGCAAAAACGGATAATTTCGGTCTGTCGGCATGAAGGCGTGCCGGTGATCACGGCAACGCAGATGCTGGAGTCGATGATCAACTACCACAAGCCAACGCGGGCGGAAGCCGCCGATATTGCCAACGCGATCCTGGACGGTACCGACGCGGTCATGCTTTCCGCGGAGTCGGCTGTTGGCCGGTTCCCGGTTGAAGCGGTTGCTACCATGGCCACAATCGCGGCTCGCGCCGAGGAAGCATGGATCACCGGCGAACTACCCATTCCACCGGCAATCCCAGATCGGTCGGATTTAGAGGCTGCCGTAGGTCACGCGGCACACACAATTGCAAATTCGGTATCAGCCAAAGCCATTATCGCTGCGACTTCCTCCGGAGGTACCCCTCGCCGAGTGGCATGTCACCGGCCCAAAATGCCGACCATCGCCCTCTGTTCTTCTAAGGAGGTCTGTCGCAGAATGACGTTGAGTTGGGGTGTGCAACCGGTGCACTATGAAAGTATCGCGGGCACGGCTCACCTCGTGAAGCTGAGCGCCGACGCGGCAACCCGGATTCTTGGTGCAAAACCGGATGATGTCCTGACCATAGTCGCGGGCACTCCATATAATATGCCCGGCAAGACAAATCTGATTAAGGTCGAAAAAATATCCGACGCCCTGCGCGCCGATCCCACTAACGTTGTGGAATAATTGTAAAAGCAGCAGAATTGTCCGGCGTAACCGGAGGGTTCTGCTGCCTGAGCCTGCATCCCTCACAAATCTTTCAAGATTTGTGAGCGATGCAGGCTAAAGCTGCTCAACGGAATAGCCGGCTTGCCTCAATTGCGCGACAACTCCGTCATCGCCAACGAGGTGTCCGGCTCCGACGATGATTAGATAGTTCCCACCCTGGTGCGCGAAACGTTCAATCTCCGGAACCCATTTCGAATTTCGCCTGGAAAACAGCGCCTCGTGAGTCGTGGGATCGGAACGCTTGTCCTGATTTAACAACTGATCGAGCAATCGCACGTCTCCGTTTTTCCAAGCATCAACCAGCTGCCGGACCATTACGGCGTACGCCGGTAGCCCGGAAATTGTGCTGACCAGATATTGTTCGTTTTCCGCATCATTGAACCGATCGAAAATCTGAGCTTGATCGCGGAGAGTTTCGAGTCCGAGCACCGGTTTACCCGCGGCCTTCGCTTTATGGTAGAAGTAAAGATCGACTCCAAGCTGGTCGCTGAATCCGGCCTTTTCGAGCGTCCGCGCACTTAGCCACTCCGCGAGAAACCAAGGCTTTAAATGATCGACTTTCTTTAGCGTCAAACCGTAGTAGGGAAGGGTACCCCTCAGCAGCTCAACGGTCGCGGGCGAAAGCTTCTTCGAGAGAGTCTGCCCCGGCGGGTAAAGCGCGGTGCGCTTGAATTCCTGTTGGAACCTATTCGGG
>JAFAJU010000446.1 GCA_019236035.1 Verrucomicrobiota bacterium
CCCCCGCGGCCTTTCGCTGAGGCTCTCGCCTCACCAGGCAGGGTTTCTCGAGGTTCTCGCCCTGGCCGAACTTCGCGGGCACCTGCCGACCCGTCTGACCTTGGTCGGCATGGAGGTACGGAAGGCCAACTATGCCGAGACGGTGTCGCCGGAGGTTCACGAAGCGCTCCCGGCGATGATTGCCGCCTCGGTTGCAACGCTTCAATCGTGGGGATGTGCTGTGTCGCCTGCCGAAGCTTCTTCCGACGCCAGCTCCAACCATTTTTTTCTCGCTGTCACGAGATAATCGCACCACGTCTCTATCCCCGCGCCTGTCTTGGCGGACAACTCGAACAGCTCCGCCTTCGGGCTGGCCTGACGGATGTTCCGCAAGGCCGCCTCACGGTCAAATCCCGCCGCCGTTTCCAGGTCCATTTTTGTCATCACGACGGCATCGGCCGAAACGAAGATCGGCGGATACTTCAACGGCTTGTCCTCGCCTTCGGTCACCGAGAGCAGCACCACGCGCAGCGCCTCGCCGAGGTCGAAGGACGCGGGGCAGACCAGGTTGCCGACGTTTTCCACCAACAAGAGGTCCAGCGCGCGCACGTCGAGCTTCTTTAAGGCTTGGGTCACCATGCCTGCTTCCAGGTGGCACATTGTGCCGGTGGCGATCTGCACCACCGGCGCGCCCGTGCCGACCAGGCGCATGGCGTCGTTGTCGGTCGCCAGGTCGCCCACGATCACGCCGCAGCGAAGCCGTCCGCGCAGGCCGTTCAGGGTGGCCTGCAGCAAGGTGGTCTTGCCCGAACCAGGAGAGGACACGACGTTCAACGCGAGCATATCGAGTGCGCGGAACGCGCCACGATTCTGCTCGGCGAGGCGATTGTTTGCTCCAAGCAAAGCCTGGTTCACTACCACGGTTTCATAGGAATGCGCAGCAGCATGTTCGTGCGTGTGCCCGTGGCCGTGATCGTGGTGATGGTCATGCGGCTGATCGTCGCCCTGCCAATGGGCGTGTTTGTGCGCACGCTCGTGGCCTGCGCTGTGGGAATGATCGTGAGTCTGTTCAGCGCGCGCCGGCGCGGAGGGATTTGAGCAGCCACAAGTGTCGCACATATCAGGAGATCTCCATCGAGGTTAATTCCATTTCCTTGCCCTTGCGGAGGTCGCCGCTCAGTTCGTGGCACTTGGGACATTCGAAATTTAGCTCCGCGACGTGAAAATCGGCCTTGCACGCCGGGCACCAGCAAAGGGCGGGGATTTCCTGGATTTCCAGTTCCGCCTCCGCCGCCATCGTGCCGGGTCGGAGCGCCTCGTAAGCGAAGCGCAACGCATCCGGTACCACGCCGGACAACGCGCCGATGCTCAGGCGAAGTCGGTGGATTTGCGACGCGCCAGCCGCAAGCGCTGTCTCTTCAGCCATGTCTAAAGCGGATTGCATGATACCCAGTTCGTGCATGATTCATCAGCCGAGATCATTTAACTTAGGTTTTAGTGGCGGCTTTGTCCACCGTCGGATCGATTTGCTCAGCACGGCCGTTGCTCTCTGGCATTCTCTGCATCTCCTAACTCATGCGCAATGTAACCCCCAGATGTTTTTGCAGACGGTTGCTCGTTCGAATGATAAATAAACACACCCTTTGTACATATTGCGGTGGAAGACGGGAAATGGTAAAAAATACGGCTTAGGAAGAAGCAACACAATCGCGATGGAACCTATACCACTCCTTGTATCCTGGCTTACAATGATAGTCTTTATGACGGCCGCTCTAGTTCACGCTTTAAGAAGGGACCAGTGACAAATGATGGTGCTGTTAGAACGGAATTGGGTTGATTGCTTCAAGGCACGGTTCTAACCAGTCCGAGTTAGTAGATGCCAGAGTACTCTTGCGGGCAATTAACAAACGGTTGTTTTAGCCAATAGCGCTACGGCGATAGTCTGCGGCAGAGCAGTCTCCTCCGGCGCCGGAGGAGACAAAGCAAAATCGTGAGCGCGGAAATTCCGGGATCCTTCGTAAAAAACGACTCATCCGAGTAATAACAAAACAGTCGTTCTGGCCAATAGCGGTGTGGGAGGCCAACCTATAATTTAGGCACCGCAGGCAAAATGAA
>JAFAJU010000105.1 GCA_019236035.1 Verrucomicrobiota bacterium
CCGATCGACGATACCTGTTCGGGGATTCACCGCTTGAAACGGATTGGCGGCTTTTCGTCACCTTGATCAGGTTCGACGCGGTCTACCATGGACATTTTAAATGCAACGTCCGCCGGATCGTCGATTACCCGAACTTGTATGGCTACCTCCGTGATCTTTATCAGATTGATGGAATCGCCAACACGGTGAATTTCGATCACATCAAGCGCCACTACTACTTTACTCACGACGATATAAATCCTACGCGGATCGTCCCCGTCGGCCCGGCGCAGGATCTGTGGGCCCCTCATGGGAGACAGTCGCTGGCCACTTAATCTTCAGCGCGCTGTTCAAGCAGTTCATCGATGAGGTTCATCGCTTGGAGCGCGTCCGCCGCGAGCCATTGAAGACGAGCCTTGGCGTGTTCCAGCGTGGGCAAATCCCATTCAGGCTGCCGCCTGACGTCGACGTCGCTGAGCGTCGTACGCATATTCTCCAGAAGCGAATCAAGTTTGAGTGCGGCCATGGCTGAATGATCTCCGGAATCGTCTCGCGCTATCAAGTTGGAAAAGTTGTCGGGAATTGGGAGGCTCACCTACCGCCGAGCCGCGTTGGGCGAACCGCGAAGCGGTTTAACAGAACAGCCCAGGCCTGGAAGGCCTGGGCTATGGCCTTTAACCGCTTCGCGGTAGGGCAGCTTCGCTGCTGATAGGGACTTGCGTATAAAGATCGGGCTTTCAACCCCGGGGCATCCAGCGAGACAAATGTTTGAAACGGTCGGACGATTTTAGCGTGCACCGTGAAGCTAACTAAGGTAAGATTAGCCTAATTTCCCCCTAGGAGTGCGGTATGTCCCGATTTTTGGACCAGATTTTCTCTTGCCAGAGAGACCAATACACGAGTTGTCCGCCGCATAGGTTGTTAGAGAAATGTGGTGTTCCAACGGATGCCGTGGACCGGGCTGAATTGGAACGGGCAATGTGGCTCTGGGGGCGGCGTCCGAGATATGTGCTTTTTGATGGTGGTAAGGTTCTGTGGGGAAGGTTGAGCCTGTCCGTTTTGGCAATCCTCTTCCTGGTGTCATTCGATATTCCGGGCTTGCTGATCGCTGCAGCATTCAGTTTTGTGGTCGCGACGTTGATGTTGTTCGATTTCTACTGGCGAGAACGTTGGAAGCGGGACTACGAGAATTGCCTTTACCGCCTCATCCGAGCTTATCTCCGCTGAGGCAGATAGCCGCGAAAACGGAAGGCGTCGTTTGACACGTTTCGCGGGCGACTGATTCACGGCAGCAGCCGTGGCTTACGCCGTAGAATTCGTGGCTCTTTCCCTGCGCGGCTTTGCTGCTTGTGCCGCGCGGGAAATCAGAAACCCCAGATTGTTCCGGCCAACAAAGCCAGCCCTAGGAGAGTGACAAGAACCACCGTTACCAGCCATTCGACCATGCTATCTGAGGGCGGCGTGAGGAGATGCGAGGTTTCGCAACGCTTCTCTTCTGCCGGTCGTTCCTCAGCGCGATCTCTTTCGAAGGCTTGCCGAGCGGATTCGAAATCGATAATTTTCTTAGAAGCCATGTAATCGACAGCAGGCCGGTCGGAACGGAGAGAGCGCCTGTGTTCCCCCGACTTAGGCTGTCCGGTTTGATCGATGGTCAACATACTGACTGCTTCCGTTAGTAGCGAACATTGGCCCTGGGCATCCTGGTTGGCGAATACCGAAGGCGCGTTGAATAAAAATAAACGACGTCTCTGGAGACAAAAACTAACAAATTAGTTATTAAGTTCAGCAAGCTCGTTGCTGAAAAGAACCCGGATCAGTGATGATTGCCGGCCTTTGAAAGGCCACTCGCGCCTATGCGCACTGAGTCACTTAAATGACCACTGGTACTGATTCGGATCGATACGCTGGCCAGCGGTCTTTGCAACCGGATGCGACATTGGGGAGTTTCTTGTCATCATTTTGTACTGGCCCCCTTTCTTAGAGAAAGCTTCTTATCTAATAGCAGCGAGCAACGAGGTTAGCAACCAAAAAATTGTGATGGCACAATAAATGTTCCCACTCACCCTCTGCCGGTAGGCCGCTCTGCCCTCAAATCGGCGGAGATTTGCGAGCAACGCGCTTTTCTTGGAAAGAAATTTGCCGCGGTCTGCTTGCCAGCCATCCTCGCAGAATAAGGATCCAAGTCCGATCAGCCAAATCCGTTTGTCGCGGCACGATATAACTGGCAACCATGAGCTATCATTTGATAAAGCGAATCGGATGGTTGGCATTTTGTTAGCGACCGAAAATGTTAGAATCGACGAGATGATTAGGGCGTATCCTCTACAACGATCCGTCGATCGTTGGGAACATTACATTATTCAAATTTGTGTGGCCATAGTGATGCACAGCAAAATGAAACCCAGCAATTGCAGCGAAGCCCGCACCCCTTGGGCCATCGTCCAGCGCGCCCGAACCAACTTCCAGTCAGCCGGCAATTCGTCCGGATTCCAATTAGCGATCTGCTGATCGATCGGCTGGTTCAACCAGATAGAGGACGCTCCCGCGGCCGAGAAAAAAAACACGGCTGCCCAAACTGCCTGGTTGGGAATGTCGTTCTCTTTGAACCGGAGAGCATAAATAAGGATAAGAATAACAGATAGCCCCGTCAGGATCGGCATCACCCGGTTAAAGGTACGAAGGAGCCCCTGTTCAACCTCGACACGATGTGCTTCCGGCAGTTGCCGAATATTCGGTCGCACGAATAGGAAAAGCGCAAACTCCGCGCACGCCGCGAATCCCGGAACCACCAGGACAAGAAATTCCAACCAGTCCATACGGGCGCAGGATAGCAAAAAGGGCCTAAATAGAGAAGCGGGGAAGCCAAGGGCTGGTAGGGCGAGGCTCCGCCCGAGCCGTGGCGCGTGACGACCAAAGGACAACCCGACGTGTTCCCCCGCCCTAGAGACGTCACGCGCCACGGCTCGGGCGGAGCCTCGCCCTACCGCCCTACGGCTTCGACCGGTTCGAAGTAATCACAGTCAGGTTAGAGTACGATAGAGAAAGCCAGCCAGGATTTCATTGAAAGCATGAGCTCGCTCGACGTTACCCAGGTGAGCTGCATCCTTTAATAGAACCAGTTCCGAGCCGGCAATTCTTTGCTGGATCGCGCGCGAAATTCTTTCCGGAAACCCCAAGTCCTGTTCGCACGGGATAAGTAAGGTTTTCGCCCGGATTGATGAAAGCGCCTCAGTGGTATTAAGGCCCTGGACTGCACGACAGCAGCTGACATAACCGTCAACCGAGGTCGAAAGAATCTGATCCGCTACCCACGCCTTGGTGTGGGGGGTCTCTTCAATGAACCGAACGCTAAACCAGCGCGCAAGCGTTGGTTCGACTTGGCTTTGGAGCCCGTCTTTACGAACTTTGTTGATCCGATCTTCAAGGAGGTTTTTCCCTTGCTCCTCTGTCTGGCTGCCAGTGCTGCACAGGACCAGGCTGGAGAGCTTGTCAGGAAACTGAAGGGCAAACGTCTGGCCAATCATTCCACCGATTGACAGGCCGACAAACGCTGCGCGCGGGATCTCCAAGTGATCAAGCAGCGCCGCGACATCCGACGCAAGTTCTTGCAGGGTGTAGGCTGCGCCCGGGGATCCGCTGTCGCCGTGGCCACGCAGATCGTAAAGCAAAACACGAAACCGGCGCGTCAGAAGCGGCAGCTGATACCCCCAAATATCCATGCTGGTCGCCAATGCATGGCTCAGCACTACTACCGGTTGTCCCTGATCGCCTTCCAGGCGGTAGGCGAGTTTATAACCGTTGATCGTTGCGGATGCTCTGTTCATAGTCTGCACAGGCCCGGTCTGGGAGGTGCTCAATTCGGGACCGGGCAGGCCATCAGGTGCCTTTAGCCCTTCGAGATAAGGCCGGATTGTTGGTCCATATAACTACCTAATAATCAACGTTTTAACTAAGAAGATCACGGCAGAAAATGTAGTTTCACGGCACGAATTAGTCTCCAAAAGTGTCAGCAAAGTGGCAACGACTTTTGGGAGTCTGCTGTTATGCATAGGCGTGTAAGCGTTTCCGAAGCCAGCGTAAACTCGTTAGCCTGCAGATCAAGTGCCAGAGGTTGGTTTAGGCTTTTTGCCGCCTCGCATTAACAGCGGATTGTCGGTGCGTTTTTGTTCTTCCGGCGTCAGAAAGCGACGCAGGTCAGCTTCAATTTCGGCCACGCTTCCGGTTGTCGTCTGAATGCCGTGAAGTTGGTCGAGATCCTGGACCAGACGCTCATATCCGTGGCAAATTACTGCGAGCTGAGCAAGGAGATAGACCGGCACAACCGCTTCGCCCTCTCTGACGCTGCACATCAGCCGGGCAAGAGAACGGAGATTTTTGTCGGTGAGCACGAGTACTTCAATCTCGATGCCTCCCGTTTTCGGATCCGTGATCTGAACATTGATTTCCTGAATAGCATAGTCAATCTCGACGCTGAACCTGAAGTCGCCCTTCCCTTCAAAAGAGAAGTATTGGACTTTGTCTCCCTCGTTGGCCGCATACAGCTCTGCGCCCCGACGCTTCACGTCTGTTACCCAGTTATCGACCATCAACCGAAGCTCTTGCTCGGAATTGCTCATTTTGCTCGGTCCTTATCAGCGGAGTAAACATAAAAACAGACAGGCAGCGCACAAGGACGGAATTCGCGCTCAAGAATAGAAAACCCAGGTACTACTCATGAATTCTGCTTGAGTACTTGAGTTCCTAAGTTCTTAAGTTCCTAAGTCCCGCAAGGCTCAAAATTCAACCAACAAGGTCTAACTCCCCAAAATATGGTTGCTAAAATCGCTCTTCCACGGATTATGAGAGTCGGTGGCGGTTCTTTTTCCGAAGCCAGGGACGTTCTCCGAGTTCTTGGGCTGAACAATCCGCTGATTGTCACCGATCCTTTTTTGCGGAAACGTGGCTTGGCACGACTACTTGCTGACTCGCTGACTGCATTAGGCGATCCGCGAATTTTTTCTGAAACGGTTCTCGATCCGACTGTGGCCTCGGTGGAGACCGGACTCAAATTTCTCAAGGACGCCGCTCATGACTGTGTCATTGGGCTTGGCGGTGGCAGTTCGATCGATACCGCGAAAGCGATCGCAGTTCTGGCGGTGCATGGGGGGCACATGCGAGACTACAAGGCGCCCCATGAACAAAACGAACCAGGGCTGCCGGTAATCGCCATTCCGACGACGGCGGGAACGGGTTCTGAGGCGACCAGGTTCACGATCGTTACAGATGACGAGACTGCAGAAAAGATGCTGTGCATTGGGCTCGCGTACTTACCAAAGGCTGCGCTGGTGGACTTCGAACTGACGCTCACAAAGCCGATGCGTTTGACCGCAGATACTGGAGTAGATTCGCTAACGCATGCCATCGAGGCGTACGTGAGCAGGCGCGCCAACCCCTTTTCGGACAGCTTCGCACTCACCGCGATGAAGGCGATTTGGAAGCATTTGGAAACTGCATGTTTCGAACCGCAAAATCGTATTGCTCGTGAAGGGATGATGCTTGCTGCAACCCAGGCAGGGATCGCCTTTTCCAATTCGAGTGTTGCTTTGGTGCACGGAATGAGCCGTCCGATCGGGGCTAAGTTTCATGTGCCGCACGGTATGTCGAATGCTATGCTCCTGCCGGCTGTAACCGAGTTTTCTGTCCAGGCGGCCGTTGATCGCTACGCGGAATGCGCCGGCGCCATGGGGATGGTGCCGCCGGGCACCGTTGCCGGTAAGGCTGTCGCCGAGCTAATCCAGAAACTGCATGAGCTCAACAAGAAACTCGAGGTGCCGACTCCTGGCGGATTCGGGATTAGTCGCCAGGCTTGGGAAGAAAGTATTCCGACCATGGTGGAGCAAGCATTAGCCTCCGGCTCACCAGCAAACAATCCGCGTGTGCCGTCTCCGCAAGAGATCGCGCGGCTTTATCAGGAAATCTGGACCGCAGAATAGGTCGCGAAGGAAAGCGATGGGAAGGGCTCAGAGGAGGGCCCGAGGGCACAGAGGCTGGATTTTACCACAGAGGCACGGAGTACACGGAGTCCAGACATTGGTTTAGAGTGGGTGGACGAAACGGTCTGCAGCAAGCGACCTGACGACCGGGCCAACGCCCTTCCCCATTTGATAACCTCCGTGTACTCTGAGTCTCTGTGGTAAAATCCAGCCTCTGTGCCCTCGGGCCCTCCTCTGAGCTCTTCCTTAATCGAAGATTCGGGTTAGATTTGGACATCCCTTTCAAACTATGACGACGATCATCAACCCGTTTGAGCGTTTGGCGCCGAGCGATGGCTCAGCCAATATCCACCATTTTATCAACGGTCAGCTCCGGGCCGGAAAATCCGGGCGCTACGGGGAGGTCAATAATCCAGCTCAGGGCAGCGTTTCCGGTCGGCTTGCCTTCGCAACGAAGGCCGAGGTCGATGAGGCGGTGTCAGCGGCAGCCAAAGCATTCCCAGCCTGGTCGCACTCACCGGCGGTCCGGCGAGCGCGAATCTTATTCCGGTTCCGCGAACTGGTCGAACGCGAAAAGCAACGGCTGGCTACGCTCATCAGTGCCGAGCATGGCAAAGTTCTGGATGATGCCAAAGGTGAGTTGATCCGAGGCCTTGAAGTCGTCGAGTTTGCGTGCGGTATTCCACAGTTGTTGAAGGGTGAATTTTCGGAGCAAGTCAGCACCGATGTAGACAGTTTCTCGTTTCGGCAGCCTCTCGGAGTCGTCGCCGGGATTACCCCTTTCAATTTTCCGGCCATGGTCCCGATGTGGATGTTCCCGATCGCGGTCGCGTGCGGCAATACCTTTGTTTTGAAACCGAGCGAGAAGGATCCGAGCACGAGTGTCGAACTCGCCCGATTGCTGAGCGAGGCCGGGCTACCGGATGGGGTTCTTAACGTTATCCATGGAGACAAGGAAACGGTGGATGCACTCCTGGATCATCCGGAAATTCAAGCCGTAAGTTTTGTCGGTTCGACGCCGGTAGCCGAGTACGTGTATCGTCGTGGGACAGCAGCCGGCAAACGGACGCAAGCGCTTGGTGGTGCAAAAAATCATATGGTCGTGTTGCCGGATGCGGATGTCGGGCAAGCGGCGGATGCATTGATCGGAGCCGCCTATGGCTCTGCGGGCGAGCGTTGCATGGCGGTTTCGGTTGCGATTGCGGTCGGCGACCGTTTGGGCGATCGCCTGGTCGAAGAACTAATTCCTAAAGTGGCGGCGCTTAAGGTCGGGCCGGGCGATTTCGCCGACGTGGAGATGGGGCCTTTGGTGACCAAGGCGCATCTGGAGCGGGTACGCTCCTATGTCGACCTCGGCGTCAAGGAGGGTGCCACTCTGGTTGTCGACGGGCGAGACCTAACGCCGCCCGGCGTTGAGGAGGCCTTTTTCATCGGAGGTTGTCTTTTCGACAACGTCAGGCCTGGCATGCGGATTTATCGTGAGGAGATTTTTGGCCCTGTTCTTTGTGTCGTACGCGTCAATGATACCGGTGAAGCCCTGAAGCTTGTGAATGGGCACGAATACGGAAACGGTGCCGCGATTTTCACCCGCGACGGTGCAGCCGCCAGGGCGTTTGTTGAGCAGGTTAAAGTTGGAATGGTTGGGGTAAATGTACCGATTCCTGTGCCAATGGCGTTCCATTCCTTTGGCGGTTGGAAGCGATCGATCTTTGGAGATCATTACATTCATGGACCTGAGGGCGTAAGGTTCTACACAAGATTAAAAACAGTTACCAGCCGGTGGCCGGGTGCTTTTGTTCCGGGCGCAGAGTTCGTCATGCCCACGGCGAAGTAATTTTAGGGGTCAGGAAATTCAGGAGTTCAGGAGTTGCAGCAGTTCAGGAGTCAGGAGTTCAGGAGGGGCATGGCTGCAGCTGAACAATACCAGTGAGCACTCTTTCAGCGAACCTGAAACAAAAACGGGACATATCTCAAAGGGCCTGAACGCCTGATGCGAATCAAATATGGCGGCTACGTTACCGAGCACCCCGTCTCGGGCGAATTCTGCAACTCCTGA
>JAFAJU010000218.1 GCA_019236035.1 Verrucomicrobiota bacterium
AGGTTTTCTGGAAGTCGAAACGCCGATGATGCAGCCGATGGCAGGTGGAGCTGCCGCTGAGCCGTTCAAGACCCACCACAATGCCCTGAATTTGGATCTTTTCCTGCGAATCGCTCCGGAGCTTTATCTGAAACGATTGCTGGTCGGAGGCTTTACAAAGGTGTTCGAACTGAATCGTAACTTTCGGAACGAAGGAATCTCTCGGCGACACAATCCGGAATTCACGATGCTCGAGGTCTATTGGGCGTATGCCGACTTTGAGCTCATGGCCAACCTGGTGGAAGAAATGATCTGCGCTCTGGCGGAGAGCGTGCTTGGATCCCTGCACCTGACCCATAACGACAACGAAGGAAATATCAAACGGACGATCGACCTATCCCGTCCTTGGAAACGAGCTCGTTACGAAGGCCTGATTCGCAAGATTGACGATAGGTGGTTTGACCGCAGCCGCGATCAGAAGCTGGCGCAGTGCAGGAACCTCGGGGTCGAAGTGCATCCCGAGATGCAGGAGTTTGAGATCACGCAGCAAGTATTCGAGAAGCTTGTGGAGGAACAAACGATTGACCCTCTGTTTGTGACCCACTTGCCCAAAGAGTTGGTTCCATTGGCGAAACAGAATACGGAAGACCCGGCTGTGGTCGACGTTTACGAGTTGATCATCAACGGCCAGGAGATTTCACCCGGCTATTCGGAGTTGAACGATCCCGAAACCCAGCGCAAGCGCCTGCTGGAGCAGGTCGGCGAAGAAATCCAAAACCTGGACGAAGATTTTCTCCTCGCTCTCGAACACGGCATGCCGCCTGCCGGCGGGATCGGGGTGGGCATCGATCGCCTGGTGATGATGCTTACGGGCGCTGATTCCATTCGGGACGTTATCTTGTTTCCGCATCTGAAACCGAAATCACAAGAATGACCACCGCTTCGGTAGCCACAACTGTTCCGGAGGTTCCGCCCCAGGCCGCTAATTCTTACCGGTTCAGCCTTTTTAACGCGGTCAATTTCCAGATTACGCTCGGAGCGCCTATGGTGCTATATGCCAAGGCCCTCGGAGGTAGCGCAACAACGATCGGGATTGTCGCTTCCTTGGCGCCGCTCATGACCGTCTTACAGCTGCCCACGGCATACTTCATTCCTAAGATCGGCTATAAAGGGTTTGTTTTGTCCGGTTGGTCTATTCGGACGGTACTTTTGTTTGGTCTAGCCTTGTTGCCGCTGCTCACTTTCCTTTCTCCCACCGTGCAGATAGAGCTGATGCTCACCTGTCTGTTTCTGTTCAACGTCGTCCGGGGTGTCTCAACCGGCGCTTGGCTTCCCTGGCTGACAGCGCTCGTTCCTGAAAAGGCACGGAGCGGCTTCCTGCGTTTCGACCAGCTCCATATGCAATGCGGCGGTTTTTTGGCGATCGCGATTTCGACTATCGTGCTCTGGTCTGGCGCCGAGCCTTGGCAGTTCGCCTTGCTTTTTTCCATCAGTGCGTTTGCGGGAACGTTAAGCCTTCATTTCGTCCGCAGGATTCCGGATATCGAGGTGGGCGAACAGGTCAGATCCTCAGGCCATCCGGTACCCTGGTTGCAAATCCTGAAATATCGTCCCTTTGCCAAGCTGCTCGTATTTAACGTAGTCTACAACTGGGTCGTAGGTGGGCTCGCGGCGTTTGTGATCGCCTTTCTTGAAGGGCGGGCCGGCTATACGGCGGGGCAGGTCCTCGCGGTGAGTATGGCGTCGGCGGTCGGAGCTTTTGCCAGCGTTCCATTTTTCGGTCTGGTATTGGAGCGGACCGGCAGCAAGCCAATCCTCCGGCTTGCGATGACGCTCTATCTCTGGGGTATCATCTTCTGGGTGTTGGTCACCAGCGGGATCGTTCCGGCGCACTATCTTCTCGTCGGATTCAATTACCTCGTCTTGGGCGTAGCCGGCGGCCTGTTTTCCATAGCAAACACGCGAATCGCGATGGATACGATGCCGGAAATGGGCCGGAATCACTTTTTTTCGCTTTTTACCGTTTTCGCCTCTCTGAGTCTCGGTCTCGCGCCGATTTTTTGGGGAGTCTTTCTTGATGCACTGGGCAAGAACGAGTTCGCGATCGGATTTTTTCAGGTGAATCGATTCAGCCTTTATTTCGTCCTGCTGGCCTTTCTGGGTGTAGTCACTTTTTTCCTGGCGCAACCGCTGGTCGAAAAGAAGGGTAAACCGTTTGACACGGCTATTCGCGACGTGGTCATCCTCGCACGGTTGAAGCTTTATGGCAGATTCTTCAACCGATAGCCCGCAAAAATCACGCGCCGAGAGAATCGACGAGCTCATTTGCGGGCTAGAAAGCTCTTAAACAGACGCGTCCGCGTCTATTTAGGAGCATGATTTAAATAAATGAAATGAAACAACCTGTTTTTAAATTCCTCTTCCCAAAATGCAGCAGCATTGTCCGGCGTAGCCGGAGGATTCTGCTGCCTGAGCCTGCATCGCTCACAAATCTTCAGAGATTTGTGAGCGATGCAGGCTAAGAGGATCCGGCTACCGTTTACATACTTTCTTGCGTTGCGCTATCTGAAGCCGAAACGCACTTTTCTTTCCCTGATTACATTGATCTCGATCCTGGGTGTAGTGCTTGGGATCAGCGTGCTAATCATCGTGATTTCGGTGATGACGGGTTTCGAACGGGAGCTCCAGAGGAAGATCATCGGATTTGATGCCGACATATTAGTAACCGGCAACGAAGTGATGAACGACTGGCGCGCCACCCTGGAGCGCACCAAAAAGACCGAGGGCGTGGTGGCAGCCGCTCCTTTTGCACAAGGTCGTGTCATCGTTCAGTTCCAAAATCATCGGGCCGTTCCCTGGCTGCGCGGGATCGATCCGGATTTGGAACAGTCGGTCGCGAATTTAAAGCAATTTCTAGTCGCAGGAGAATTTGATCTGAGCGGAGACAACGGTTTCATCGGATCGGAGCTGGCTTCAACACTTGGCCTGAATGTTGGCGATACCCTGGAGATCTATTCGCCGCACGACATGGGAGCGCTTCAAAAGGCTCTCGATGATGCCGAGGGCAAGGCGGACAATCATCAAGATTTGAAACGCGTCCGCGAACTGATACTTCCCATGGAGATCACCGTCACCGGAATATTTAACTCCGGCAGGTACGCATACGATTCCGACTATATCATCGTGCCTCTTCATATCATGCAGGAAGCCTATAGCTTGGGGGGTGGAGTGCATGGAATCACGGTGCGCACCAGTAATCCATTTACCGCTGACCGGGTCAGAGACCGACTCAACAAGTTCATTGAACCGCCATTCCAGGCGGTCACCTGGATTGATCAGAATCGCGAGCTATTCGATGCGATTCGAATTGAGCGCACCACCATGTTCTTTGTTCTGATATTCGTGGTGATCGTCGCTGCGTTCGGAATTATGAGTACGCTGATCACCGCAACGGTGCAAAAGACTCGTGAGATCGGCGTGATGAAAGCTCTGGGCGCACAGATGAACCAAATTATGTGGATCTTTCTAGCCCAGGGAATGATCGTCGGTTTCTTTGGTACTTTGATCGGGCTCACCAGCGGGATTGCGTTGGTTCAGTACCGGAATGAAGTTCGCGATTTTCTCGCCGCGGCGTTTCATATTGAACTCTTTCCAGCGGCGGTCTACCAGTTTTCGGAAATCCCGGCCGAGATTGTCCCACGAGACGTTTTCGTGATCTGTGTGAGCGGTTTTCTAATCTGTTCCATCGCCGCTCTCATTCCGGCGTATTTTGCGGCGCGCCTGGATCCGGTGAAGGCACTGAGGTATGAATAGGGAGTGTTAGTG
>JAFAJU010000151.1 GCA_019236035.1 Verrucomicrobiota bacterium
GATCCGGCACGCGATCATCGGCGATGGCTGCATCATTTCGGACGCACACATCGAGAGAGCGGTCATCGGTATCCGCAGCATCATCGAGAGTGGCGCAACCATTCGGAATTCCATCATCATGGGCGCAGACTATTACCAGGATGAGGCGGCCGAAACGTCTGAAAATTCGCGATCAGCCCCACCAATTGGGATTGGAAGGAACTCTGTGATCGACCGCGCAATTATCGATAAGAACGCCCGGATCGGTGAAAGCGTTGTGATTACTCCAGACGGGAAGGCGCCCAACGTGGATAGCACCAACTATTACATCCGTGACGGTGTGGTCGTGATCCCAAAGAACGCCACGATTCCAAACGGAACCTGGATCTGAGACCTGTTGTGAACTTAGATCCGCAGATTCACCGGCGACTGACAGCAGCAGGCGGGTTTGCGGAACTCTCTCTTTTCCAGGAGGCTGTCCAAGAACTCGAAGAACTGCCGGATAACCTGAAAGAAATCCCAGTCGTCCTGGCTACGTGGCTAGAGGTCTATCAACTTTGGCAGAAATGGTCAGAAGCCTCGTCGGTCGCACTGCGTTTAGCGGAGATAGAGCCAGAAGACTCCAACTGGCCGGTGGCTCTTGCCTACGCGACGCGACGGAGCCGAGGCTTGGTTTTTGCCCGGGAAGTTTTGCTGGAGGCCAGCGAGAAGTTTCCGGATTGCGCGGCCATTCAATTCAATCTCGCCTGTTACGCCGCGCAACTGATGCATCTGGACGAAGCCCGTCAGCATCTTCACCAGGCCATTCAACTAGACAAAGAATTTGCGACTCTGGCGAAAACCGATCCCGATCTTCAGCCGATCCGAACCGAGGTGGAACAAGACTATGACGACCCATAGAGCCTGCATCGCTCACAAATCTCTAAAGATTTGTGAGCGATGCAGGCTATCTGGATTTTTGCAGACTAGATTGTAGGTTCCGTCTATGGAATTTGATTTTCAGGCCATTCAAACCGATGAACTGAAATCTCGTATTGGAGAACTTCGGAGGTATCTTTGACTACCCGAAGCTTCAGGCGCGCTTGGGCGAACTTGAACAGCTCATGGTAGCAGCCGACTTTTGGAACAACAAGGATCGTGCCCAGACCAGCATTGACGAAGCCACAGCTCTCCGGGCGAAGGTGCAGCCCTTGGCTGCCCTCGTCTTGAAGGCAGATGATCTTGAAGTCCTGAAATCGCTCGCAGAGGAGGAAAAGGATTCTGCAGCGCAACTCACTGCGTTCCGCGAGGTCGAACGCGAGTATTCCGCTGTCCTGAAAGAGCTGGAAGACTTCGAACTGAAGATGCTTCTTTCGGGCGAATTTGATAGGAACAACGCCTTCCTGACGATCCACGCCGGAGCTGGAGGAACCGAATCCTGTGACTGGGCGGACATGCTATTTCGTATGTACCAACGCTGGATCGAACGAAGCGGCTTCAAAAGCCAGATCATTGACATTCAGGAGGGCGACGAAGCCGGTATCAAATCCGTTACGGCGCTCATCAGCGGCGACCACGCGTACGGGTATCTCCAGACTGAACGGGGTGTGCATCGTCTGGTTCGGATTTCTCCTTTCGATGCAAACAAAAGACGCCACACATCGTTTGCCAGCGTCGATGTGGTGCCCGAACTGAAGGAAGACGTGGATATGGAGATCAGTGATAAGGATCTCGCGATCGACACTTTCAGAAGCGGCGGCAAAGGCGGTCAAAATGTGAACAAGGTCGAGACGGCGGTGAGAATCACCCATCTTCCGACAGGTATTGTCGTCGCCTGCCAGGCGGAGCGAAGCCAAGGCAGAAACCGTCAGATGGCTTTAAACATGTTGAAGGCGAAACTCTACCAGATCGAACAGGATCGAAAACGGGAGGAGTTAGATCGTCAATATGGCGAAAAAGGGGACATCGCGTGGGGAAACCAAATCCGTTCCTACGTCTTTCAGCCCTATCAGATGGTAAAAGATCATCGCACCGGTGTTGAAACCAGCAACATTCAATCGGTGATGGACGGAGCGATCGATGCCTTTGTAGAAGGCAAGCTCAGAGGGTTAACGAACAAGAAGGGTGGCGCGGCGGAGGAGATTTAAAGGCAGACGCAAGGTAACATAGGCGTCCCGCCTGTCCGGGCGCCCGGCATGGCAGCGTGAATACAGGCTGGAAGCCTATGCTACTTTGCGCTCCAACCAAGGCATGACCCACTTGCATGCGAGATAGGCAATGATTAATCCGACCAAGGCACCGACCGTGACATCCGAAAGATGGTGGACATTGAGGTAGATGCGAGACCAACCGATCGCCCCGGCAATCAGGAGCATCCACCAACCGTACCATCGGCGAGCGAATACCGGGACACCAAAGAAGGCGAAGGCGGTTCCAGTATGCCCGGACGGAAACGCATGGTATTTGTTCTTAAACAACAAAAATTCGCGACCTCGCCATAGACCGTTCCATTCCTGGGTCGCTTCGGTATTGTTAGGCCGCGCTCGACCGGAGACGAGCCGGACCGAGTTAACAACAGCCCCTGCAGCTGTGGCCGCCATCATCATACAGAGCAGAAGCTTGCAAAGAACCCGGTTCCGCGCCCACCAAGCCGCGACGACGCCCACAGAGCCGAACAGCATCAGCTCAGGCCAGTCGCCCCACGTGCTGAGAAGTCCGGCAAAATGTTTTAACGCCTTCAAATCGTGCGTTTTGACCCAGTGAATTACGGCTTGATCCCAGACAAAACTAAGTCCGCACAGGATGATCCCGGCAGTCAGCAGGCCGACCAGCAGCGTAGTCGAAACAACATTGGATTTCCGTCCGTTCTGGCTACGCTGGTCATTTCCCATGCCGGAGATTAAGTACTCTGACCGAGACTTTTGTCGAATCGCTGCAGCCTGCATCGCTCACAAATCTTTAGAGATTTGTGAGCGATGCAGGCTATGGCAGCGGAATCTCCAGCTACGCTGGCAAATTCCGCTGCTTTTTGCAGAGAAGAGTTTAAAAACAGTCTGTTCCGAATTCATAATTAAAAAACAGGCTCTTAAGCGGACGCCCAGCGTCTGTTCAAGAGCTCTCTTGCCAGCAATGAGCTCGTCGATTCTCCCAGCGCGTAATTTTTGCGGGCTAGAAATGATTAAGCCGCTCTACCTGGTGTTCCTTTTTTTCGGTGCAGCGGTGCTGTATTCGTTGGGAAACTGGTCATTGCCGTTGATTGATCGCGATGAACCCCGCTTCGCGGAAGCTTCCCGCGAAATGCGCCAAAGCGGGGATTTCCTGATACCAACGCTCAACCATGAGTACCGATTCGATAAACCGCCGCTGATCTACTGGTGTCAGGTGCTGGCATACGATTTACTGGGCGAGAACGATTTTGCAGCTCGATTGCCTTCAGTGATTTTCGCTGCTCTGACGGCAGTCGCTACGGCGCTGTATGCAAGCCGAATTTTCGGACCTCGCATCGGCCTTTGGTCGGGGATCCTTTTTGCCACGAGTCTTCAGGTATTCATCCACTCGCGGGCTGCGGTGGCTGACATGCCATTGGTCTTCTTCTTTCTTATCGCGACCTGGGCCGACTGGGAACGACTGCGCAACCCTGAATCTGAATTTTGGCGATGGACATTTTACCTTTCACTGGCTCTGGGCTTCCTGGCAAAAGGTCCGGTCGCCCTGCTTCCTGTTTTCTTTGCGCCCACGCAAGCGCTCCTTAATCATTCTCCTTACCGATTCCGGGTTCGATCCGCGCTCCAGGGCATTCTAGCGGTACTCATCGTCGTTGGCCTCTGGGGTATCCCGGCGTTGATCGCGACGCATGGCGAGTATCTGCGCATTGGCGTCGGCAAGCATGTGTTGCAGCGCTCTTTTCAGCCAATGGAGAGTCACGGCGTGGCAGGCCTGGGAGGCTACTTGTTATTCCTACCCTATTACCTGGTGGTTAGCTTCTTCAGCTTTTTCCCCTGGTGCCTGTTCCTACCCGGCTGCGCGAAACGGTTGTGGGCGCACCGGGAACCGGACGAAAACTATCTTCTGGGAGCAATTCTGATCGTGCTGTTGGTGTTTACACTGGTTCAGACCAAGTTGCCTCACTATGTCCTTCCCGCGTACCCGATGCTCGCAATGCTTGTGGCCCGCCAAGCCGAACGGAGCAGGTGGGCCCGGCC
Source organism: Verrucomicrobiota bacterium (assembly GCA_019236035.1). Lineage (GTDB taxonomy): Bacteria > Verrucomicrobiota > Verrucomicrobiia > Chthoniobacterales > JAFAMB01 > JAFAMB01. The sequence continues at coordinate 4,161 of JAFAJU010000151.1, forward strand.
CATCCTCGCAGCAACCCTGGTTGCCTACGTCCTGATTGCCCTGGTTGGATTCCGAGTGATCGAACCGGAATTTCTATCGAAAAGAATTGCGCAGACGGCACTCCCGTTCATCACGGCGGAAACCCGCACAGCTTCGCTCAATTACGATGAGCAGAGTCTCATTTGGTATCTGCGAGAAAAGACTCAAGGATTTCATGAGCGCTTGGACTCGGCTCAGGTGACGGATTTTATGCATCAACCAGGTCCGGCGCTTTGCGTGATGAACGAGGAATCGGTTGACCAGATTCACCTGGATCCCGCATGGCGCACGTTCAAGGTCTGCGGACATAACTTTGCCCGCTGGAAAGTAAGACCGGTCACACTACTCGGCTTACAGGTGACTTTGCCGCTTCCTGAATCGCTGAATCTCGTGACAATCATCAAAGCGCAAGATCAAGCCTGACCGAAGCATGCAACGCTCACTTGGGAGACGGCAAAGCGGGCCGCTTCGCTTACGCGGGAGACGGCAATGCGGGACGCTTCGCTTACGGGGGCGAGATGGCAAAGCGGGACGCTTCGCTTACAGTGCCGATGGTTATGAAAGGAATGATTGCCGTCATTGCAAGTCTAGCACTCGCACTGGTTGCGAGAGGCGATTACGTTATCAACGAGGAGCTAGAGAACTCCGGCCAAGTTCAACAGGTCACGCTCAAAATTAAGGAGGCGAAGGTCAGGGTCGACGTTGGCGCACAAACCACTGCCATTATCGATTCGAATACCGGAGAGACTACCCTTTTAGTTCATGCGCAGAAGGCTTTTTTGAAAATAAGCCCTGAACAGCTCCAAGAGCAGGCCAGAGCGTTAAAGGAAGTTCTCGGAAACAAGGCGGAGACCCCCGCGAACATCGAGCTGAAACCGACCGGCAAACGGGAGACCATCAACGGCTTCGACACCGAAGAATACACGACCAACATGAACGGGGTCCAGACGAGCATCTGGATCGCGAAACAGTTCCCGAACTACCAAAAGCTCGTTGAAGCGCTCTACCAGGCGCAAAGCGGGCCCGCGCTGCAACTTTTGCGAAACATGTCGATTCCTCCTGATAAGTATCCCGGCCTACCAATTCGGACAATTGAAACCATCATGGGGCAAAAAATTGTCGTCACCCTGAACTCAGTGCAGGAAGCCCCGATACCCGACTCAGAGTTTGCGATCCCGCCGGACTACAAAGAATTGAACCCGCAACAGACCGGAAAGTGAGTCGTTTGATTTTAGCGTCCGGTTCTCCGCGACGAGTTCAACTCCTTCGTGAGGCGAGATTCGAACCCGAGGTATTACCCGCCCAAGTGGAAGAGCTTTGGTGCAACTTTTTCACTCCGAGTGAGCTGACGCTTTTCAATGCATTCCAAAAGGCCGTTGCGGTGGCGAGCAAGTGCCCGGATGCGGTGGTACTCGGCGCCGACACCCTGGTTGCGCTTGGATCAGAAGTGTTCGGGAAGCCGCGGGACTTTGACGAAGCTCGTCGAACGCTGGAAAAGCTGGTTGGAAAAACTCACGACGTCATAACAGGGGTTGCCCTGGTTCATGTGAATGTCGGGCGAATCATCACGAGAGCGGTTCACACCGCGGTTAAATTCCGTCCGCTGTCAGCGAACGAGATTG
>JAFAJU010000197.1 GCA_019236035.1 Verrucomicrobiota bacterium
AAGTGGCGAACGCACAAGTGCAAAAGGACGCGGCGGGCAATGGCGAAAGCCTCGAATTGGTTGAACTTGATCTTGCGAATCTCAAGAGCGTGCATGACTGCGCCGATAAATTGCTCGCTAGCGGTGAGCCCTTTGACGTGGTCATCGCTAATGCCGGAGTGATGGCCACACCGTTTGGCCATACCGTGGACGGCTTTGAGACGCAGTTCGGCACTAATCACCTTGGCCACTTTGTTCTGGTCAATCGGATAGCCTCGCTGATCCGCGAAGGTGGACGGCTGATCAACCTTTCCTCTTTGGGTCACCGCTACTCCAATGTCGACCTCGACGATCCCAACTTTGAGCGAGCGCCTTATGACCCCTGGGTAGCGTATGGCCGATCGAAGACAGCGAATATCCTCTTCGCAGTCGCCTTCGACAGACGGCATCGGGATCAAGGCGTGCGCGCTACGGCTGTGCATCCGGGAACGATCCACACCGAACTGGCTCGCCACGTGGATGCCGGCCAGATACAAAAGATCATTGAACAGCGAAATCAGCAACTCGCGGCGGAGGGCAAGACACCGTTCCGATGGAAAACCATTCCTCAAGGAGCCGCAACTTCGGTATGGGCCGGCGTGGTTGCTCCCGCCGGCGAGATCGGCGGCCAATATTGCGAAGACTGCCACGTCAGCAAGATCGTGCCGGACTCTGTACCCATCGACGCCATCACCGAAGGAGTATGTCAATATGCCCTCGATCCAAGGAACGCTGAGGCACTCTGGAAGAAAAGCGAAGAACTGGTGGGAGAGTCTTTTTAACTTCCCTCACTGCAAATGATGAACGCAATTAGGAGAAACGGTATGATTGAACGTACTGATCGCGTCGGCAGCTTCGGCTTCACTCTGCCCGGCACATCGATGACAGTTAACAGAATGGGTTACGGTGCCATGCAGCTTGCTGGGCGAGATGGCGACAAGTTGGTATGGGGGCCTCCCGGAGATGTTGATGGAGCGATCGCAGTTTTGCGAGAGGCTGTCGCAAGCGGTGTAAACCATATCGATACAGCAGACTTTTACGGTCCCCATGTCACGAATCAGATCATACGGAAGGCGCTGTCTCCCTATCCCGACGATCTAGTGATCGTCACCAAAGTCAGCGCCCGTCGCGGCGAGGATGGATCATGGATTCCGGCTTTGTCCCGCGAAGAGCTGATTACGGCTGTTCACGACAATCTCCGCAATCTCGGTCTTGATGCGCTCGATGTCGTCAACCTGCGCAGCATGTTTAGCATCCATGAACCGGCCGAGGGATCGATCGAGGCACCAATGACAGTTCTGGCCGAACTCCAGCAAAAGGGTTTGGTGCGTCACATCGGGCTGAGCAACGTCACGCCGGCCCAGATCGCGCAAGCCCGACGAATCGCCCCCATCGTATGCGTACAGAACCAGTACAATCTCGTGTATCGAGCTGACGACGCGCTCATCGCCGATCTTGCCCATGATGGCATCGCCTATGTGCCGTTCTTTCCACTCGGTGGGTTCACCCCTCTCCAGTCGGACACGTTGTCCGAGGTCGCCACGCGCCTCGGTGCCACGCCGATGCAGGTTGCGCTTGCCTGGCTTCTCCAGCGATCGCCCAATATCCTGGTGATCCCTGGAACATCTTCCGTCGAGCATCTTCGAGAGAATCTTCAGGCATCGAGACTCCAAGTTCCGTCTGAGGTGATTGCCGATCTCGATTCAATCGGCGGAGGTCCCGCCTGAAGCCTTGCTGAAACATGCTTCTTATGAGAAGAGACCCTTGTTCCAGAATAACTTGCTCGCATCTTGAAAAACAACCAGCTGATCCGGCGTGCGCAGGCGTGCGCCGGACGACGTCATCATTACTTGCAAGGCGGCACACTGGCTCTATTGCTGGGTGCGCTATTTCAAAGCTGTGCGCCAACCGACGTTCACGTCCATACCAAGTCGGCAATTTCGGCGGCTTCTCGGACCGTTCAGCCAGCAAGGCCGCTGGCTTCGGAATTTTTAGAGGCCGCGAAGCTTGACGGCAACAAGTTTGCCGCAAACCGGATAGCCGAGCAGCGTTATCTCAGCGTAGCCCTGAAAGCCTGGGCGGCATTGCAGGCCGCAGGGGATCAGTCAGATCCCAACCTGTTAGAAATTCACAATCAGGCCCTCGCCAACTATCTACAGTTCCTGAGCCCCGGTGATTTGGCTATTGGAACAGCCGACGAACTTGTCGATGGGAGACACATAAAAGTCATCCTCAGAGACGAATCCAAGCCCGATGGTCCTCCAGGGTTCGATCAACTTGTACCAAGCGAGAGGCTGACCATCCGGGGTTTGCGCGAAAGATACGTCCACGCCGGGTTGGGTGGCCGCTTAGTTTGCCAACAAGAACCAGATCGTGTCTGTGCGCTAGGTCGATATGCGGTTCCCGAAAAGCAACAAGTTGCACGCAGCGCCGTTTTTAGGGTGGTTTCGCTCCCTGAAGGACGTATCGAAATTCTGTTAGTCGATCCAAGCAAAACTGAGCGCATTGAACTGGACGGCCGTCTTTGGGAAGTCGGCGGCGATTTCTCCGCCCCTTTTGCCGCTATGGTAAGTCGGACTCGATTTATCTTCCAACGATGGCAGGGCCTTTTTCGAATGGAACACTACGCCGACCGCCAAGGCATATTTTTTCTTGAGCCATATGATCCGGGGAAGATCCCAGTGCTGATGGTTCACGGAATTTTGTCAAGCCCGCTGATGTGGCGGGATCTCACAAACCGCATCATGGCTGACCCCGTCGTGCAGAAAAAATATCAAATCTGGCAATACACCTATGCCACCGGCTACCCCATCCTGACCAGTGCCGGCATGCTTCGGCAGCAGTTGGACGGTGTAAATGTCGCCTTGCAACGAACGGGCTTATCGCCCCACAGACCGACCGTTTTGATCGGTCACAGCCTAGGCGGGTTGCTCGTCAAAACGATGGTCTCAGATAGTCACGATTTGATTTGGAATCAGTTTTTCAGAGTGTCTCCGGATCGACTAAATCTGACGCGTACCGATAGAGATTGGGTTGAGCAGCTAATGTTCTTTAAGCCACGTCACGATATTTCTCGGGTCATCTTTATGGCCTCCCCCTTTAAGGGAAGCAAAACGGCTGACCTGATTCTGTTTCGGCTTTCTTCCCGTTTTGTGCGATTTCCGGCGGAGTTAGAAGGACACCACCATCGAGTGTTCACGCTCAACCGGAGCTTGATGGTGCCGTCAAAAGAGAACCGGCTGATTGCCGAACGACAACCTTCCAGCATCGATCTATTGTCTCCGGAATCTCCGGATTCCATCGCTTTGGGTCAGCTGAAGGTGGCGCCCTGGATTCCTTTTCATCTAATCATCGGCGTCCGGCACGGCTCAAATGTGAGACGCTCGTCCGATGGCATCGTGGCCTACTCCAGCAGCCACCTCGAGGGAGCTCAATCGGAACTTGACGTGAAAACGGGACACAACGTCACACACAGTCCGAAAACCGAAGAAGAAGTGCTCCGAATTCTGAACCTGAACCTTGGCCATCCCTGAACGCTGAGCTGTGGTCATTACGTAGAGCCTTTGGCGATGGTTTTTTCGAAAGCGGTGACGAACTCGCCGGACACCAGGAATTGCATTGCTTCGCGCAAACTTGCGGATTTTAAACGGCCAAAACCAAAGGAAAATTTATGCCACTGGTTCGGATTGATGTTCGCAACGGCAAGGATGTCGCTTACCGGCAAGAAATTGGCCGGGTTGTTTATGAAGCCCTCGTTGGTGTGGGCGTACCCAAGGATGACCGTTTCCAGGTCATTAGTGAGTATGGTCCCGACAGCTTTCTTTTTGATCCCGATTATATCGGTATCCATCGCACTGACGACCTCGTGATTATCCAGATCACCTGGAACGAAGGGCGGAACCCGGAGCAAAAGAAGGCGCTCTATAAAGCGATTGCTGACGGTCTACACGCGGCCGTCGGGCTCCGGACCGAGGATGTCTTCATTGGTCTGATAGAGGTCAAAAAAGAGAACTGGTCTTTCGGCAATGGTATAGCCCA
>JAFAJU010000294.1 GCA_019236035.1 Verrucomicrobiota bacterium
GAAGCAACCGCACGATTCACAAATTCGACAATTTGCTTGTCTGTAAAATCGAACGGCGTCGGAAAAACGACGCTCAAATTATTGCTGACCCGAGTTTGGGCCAGGGGCACTCCATTCCGATCCGTGATCTGGCCTCTCGGGGCCGGAATAGCCAGCGCGTAGGTGGCGGCCTGACGTTGCGTCTCCCAACTCGGCTTCAAGCTCGCGGCATTGCCTGAATCCGCCTCTTGTGACCGTACCGCTGGAACCAGTGCGAGTCCAACTAGCCAGGTCGCATACAGAGTTGAAACGGCGTGTCGGCGCGTGGGCGTATCGGCGTGTCGGCGTGTCGGCGTGTTGGCAAAACTACTGGCGGATATTTCCCGCGCCGTGACCTTTGTCTGTCTCATCTGAGTGGGTAGAACACCACCCGACGCCGATTCGCGCAAGGAGTTTCTGCAGCCTGCATCGATCACGCCGAAACGCCGATACGCCGATACGTTTCCTCTCCCCCCTTGGCTACCGCTGCAGAAACTGGGAAATCACTTCTGCCAGTCTGTCGCTGATCCCATCAACCAGCGCGATTTCGGCCACAGAGGCCTTGCGAAGCCGGTCGACTGAACCGAAATGCTTCAACAGTGCCTGTTTGCGGTTGTCGCTGACGCCGGGGCAGTCGTCCAGGATGCTTTCAGCGACCCGCTTTTTCATAAGGAGTTGATGATAGCCGTTCGCGAAGCGATGTGCCTCGTCTCGAATCCGCTGCAAAAGCTGCAACGCTCCGGAATCATCGGGCAATTGCAGCGGCAACGGTCGTCCCGGCCGGTAAATTTCCTCAAATTCTTTCGCTAATCCGACGATCGGAACGTTCTGCAGCCCAAGGCGCTGAAGTTCCTTACACGCGGCCGTCAGCTGCCCTTTGCCGCCATCGACGATGATCAGATCGGGCAGACGAACGAGTCGCTCCGATACCACGGGCCGGATTCTCGCGACCGACTCGTCAACGGTCTCCTGGCTGAACTCAGCCAAATCCGGAGCAGCCATCCTGCTTTCCAGGAGCACTCGCGAATAACGGCGCCGAACCACTTCCGCCATGCTCGCGAAGTCGTCCTGTCCTTCCACCGTCCTGATCCGGTAGCGACGGTAGTTGGATTTATCGGGTACACCGTTTCGAAAGCTGACCATTGACGCGACGATGTGCGTCGAAGAGATGTTCGATATATCGAAGCACTCCATCACCGTTGGTGGCCCCGGCAAGAGCAGTGCGTCCGCCAGGGACTGCAGATCGGCCTGCGGATCAATCGATGTCGGTAACGAACCACGTGTAAAGCGGCGAGCCGGCCTGGTGGTGCGGCGAAGATCGTCCAGCATGTTGCGCATTTCCGCGGCCCGTTCAAAATCGAGGCTCCCCGCCGCCTTTTTCATCTCCTCCTCGATCTGTTTCAACATTTCCTGGCTTTGCCCATCCAGAAACTCGCAGGCCTGGAGGACCCGCGCCTTGTAATCATCCAGGGTGACACGACGGATGCATGGTGCGGAGCAGTTCTTAATGATGTGATCCATACATCGCTTATAATCGGCCTCCCCCGGCTCTAAGGTCCGGCAGGACCGAATCCCGAACCGCTTTTTCATCCACTTCAACGTCGTGCGCAGAGCCCCGGCATGGGCAAACGGTCCGAAGTACCTGCAACCATCCTCTTTTTTCAGGCGAGCAAGCTGAAACCTGGGAATGGCATCTGAAAGATTCACCTTAACCAACAGGAAACGTTTATCGTCGCGAAAACTGACATTATACTTCGGCCGAAATTCTTTAATTAGTTTGCCCTCAAGAAGTAGCGCCTCCGGTTCGTTACGAACGAGATGAACCTCAAAATCCCAAATGCTATCGAGCAGCGCGCGCGTCTTAAGGTCGGCTGTCATTCGGCGGGAGGGCATGAAATATTGGCTGAGCCGCTTGCGGAGATCGCGCGCTTTTCCAACATAAATGACGCGCTTAAGTCGGTCCTTCATCAGGTAGACGCCGGGCTTATGCGGAACGTCGCGCAACTTCTGATTTGGATCTGGCTTTTCTCCAAGGAAAACCGCCTCCATAAATCAAATCTTAGCGCAGGTCAGTAAAAGCTCCAGGCCGGACAGTTTTGGGTTTAGCGTTTTGAGTTTTGAGTTTTGCGTCCAGACATCGCTCAATCTGACCCCAACTCACAACTCAAAACCCAAAACGCTAAACCCAAAACTAAAAACGCTAAGTGCAAACTCGTTCCGCACCAATCCGGCTTTGAGGTCTAACCGACTCGGTTTACCTAGGAGTGTGTCGGATTTCGCCGCGCAGCGGCTCCAGATCTTAGCCCAGGGCTGAAGCCCCGGGCTAAGATCTGTAACCGCTGCGCGGTAAGTCCGACTGGCTCGTAGGTCGGAAGAGTGCAAAGCGGGACGCTGCGCCTACGGCCGGAT
>JAFAJU010000423.1 GCA_019236035.1 Verrucomicrobiota bacterium
GAACGACTGGGATCGCTCTCCTGACGCGCGTTACGTTTCTGGCGCTGCCGATCACTTTCACCGGCGTGCCGATCCGCACCCGGGTAAAAAATTCGGCCGCCATGTCTCTCGGCATCCGAACACAACCGTGTGACGCCGGGTAGCCGGGTAAATAACCCGCATGCATCCCGACGCAATTCCGGAATTCCATAAAGTATGGCATTGGAGCCGGAATATAGTGACATCCCGGAGGAACATGTGAGCTCGGAGTTGCATTTGAATTGACAATTCTGCCGTGGGAGTCGCCGACCAGACCGTAGCTTCGGGACTCGTGGTTTAAGTCTTTGCTGATGACCTTGAAGCTCCCGGTCGGTGTGTCCCGACCCTCCTTACCTGAAGCAATCGGCGAAATGAAGGCGACCTGGCCATCCTCAAGCAAGTAAGCCGTCTGCTCGGTAAGATTAATAATGACCGCAGTCTGCTGAGCGCCGACCTTCGGAGCCAGGCCAATGACAAACAGAACAATCACTAATCTAGTTGCGATCCTCATAGTCGTCTCGTTTCACTTTTCATTAAACAAAGGTAAAGCGTTAAGTCCCAGGCCTCAGATCAGTTACTGTGCCAACTGTTTTTAACATTCATAAGTTCCTGCTAATAAGTCTGTTAGAGGTGTTCGATCAAAAATCGGATCCTCAACGAAATGTTGAACGTTCGAAAAATCGTCCGGTGGAATCGGGTCCGCCGCACCGGTGTCCAAAATAGTGTTGCGAAAATAATCGCTGTCTGCTCACCACGGGTCTTGGACGGATCCTTGCCACGAAGTGGCGACAGACCTTAGCCCAGGGTGGAGTCCCGCGTTCGCGGGAAGGAACCCTGGGAAATAATGTTATAGAGTTCGGCCCTGAAGGGGCCAGAGAAATAGGATATTACGATGCGGTCTGACGGACGTCCACCTCTAACCATTAGGAGCCGCTCACCTCTGGCGTCCCTTCAGGACGGGTTCAATTGGGACGCGGGACTCCGGAGTCAGCCGTTGACTTATGCCTTAGGACGTTGCGCCCGTTTCAAGATAAATGAAAAGAACGTTCTCCTCGCGGTCTTGCCCGTAAAAATCACGCGTTGGGAGAATCGACGAGCTCATTGCGGCTTGGGCTAACGAGGATTTGGTTGCGGGTTCACCGGTTCCGTGTTCCACCGTGCCCTCTAAGCGAGCCGTTTCCTGCTTTTCTATGGCCTGGGTCCGCCGCCTGCCGCCGGGCGTTCTGGGCAGAACACAGGCAGCCTCACAGTCACCACCGTGCCTTGGCCGAATTGACTCTCTACTTTGATTTTGCCGCCATGCAAATCGACACTGCGCTTCACAATCACCAGACCGAGGCCCGTGCCAGGGCGATCAGCGACGTTTTGCCCGCGATGGAAAGCACTAAAGAGCCACTCCCGGTCGGCTTCAGGAATGCCGATCCCTTGGTCGTGGATAGCGCAAACAATCTCTGTTCCAGCAGATGCGATTTCGAAGCGAACCGTCCGGCCCGGGTCCGAATACTTGACTCCATTCGTCAGAAGATTTGTGAAAATGTGTTGCAGCAAGCGCTCATCGGCCTGGATCTCGCCAGGCAATTCGGCTAAGGATAGTTCGATCGGACAACGGCGGTTGGTTGCCGAGAGGACTTCGTCCACGAGCCTTTGCACAAATGGTCGCAGCTCCAATGGCTCTGGCTTGAATTCAATCTTGCCAGCGTCAAGGCTTCCGATGAGCAGTGCTTCCTCCATTAGCCTTGCCATGCGGCGCGTGTTATGGCGGATGGATTGTAGATGGTCTTTGCGCTCGGCCGGCTCCAGCCGGTCAAGGTAGTCGTCCAGGATTTCTGCGGAAGACTGGATGATGCCCAGGGGCGTGCGGAATTCGTGCGATACCATCGACACGAAATGGCTTCGCAATTGTCCCAACTCCTTCTCTCTGGCCAACGTCCGGAGCAATTCGAGCTCAGCCTGTTTGCGCTGGGTGATGTCGAGAGCTGTGGCAATGACGTGTGGCTGGCGGTTGATTTCGATGATGTCGGCTGAGATCAGCAACGTACCCATCGTGCCCTGCCCGCTTCGAGCCTGGCACTCGAGCTCGCGCACCGAACCATTGTGCCTGAGGTCCGCCCAGAACTTCGCGCAGTCCTCCAGGCTCAGCCAGGAGCCCAGCTTCTTAGTGTCGTGACCGACAATATTGTCACGCTGCAGCCCATACCATTGAACAAATGCATCGTTTACTTCGATATACTTTTCGTCGCTCAACCGCGAAATCGTCATGATGGCCGGACTGGCGCGGAAGGCCCTGCTGAAGCGCGCCTCGCTTTCTCGCAGCTGCGCTTGGCTCTCGCGCAAAAGATGTTCGGCCTCCGCGCGACTTGATTCCTCCAGCGCCAGCGACACTACCGACGCGAGCGCCGAAACAAAGTCAATTTCCTCAGGCGACCATTCTCGAGGAGAGCCAATATGTTCGTGACGAAGCACGCCGACGCCTTCGCCGCATTCCCAGACCGGCGTGTCGATCAGGGAAGAAATGCCGAGCGGCTGGAGATAACTTTTT
>JAFAJU010000434.1 GCA_019236035.1 Verrucomicrobiota bacterium
CGCTTCGCGGTGGTCAGTTGACCCGAGAACCGCAGGCCGAAGGGGAGGAACCCCCGCATCTGGCGATGTGCGTGGATCCAGAGGGAAACGAGTTCATGCTGACGCGGGCCCGGTAGGGCTGCGCTGTAGGCCGGAACCGGCCCCGTCGCTTGCCGTAGGTGTCCGTCGGATTTCGCCGCGAAGCGGTTACCAGATTTTCGCCTAGGCTTTTACGATGTCGCGCCTTGGGCGCTGGAACCCGAAAGACGAAGCCATAAATGGCAAACTCCAGGGGGACGCGCTCCCACGCGTCCCTTGCAACGTCGTTCAGCTCATTTCTTCTTCACCTGTGCTATCGCCGCCGAAACGACAGCTTCGACCGTGAATCCGAATTTCTTCTGCAACTCTTTCAAGGGTGCTGAAGCTCCAAAAGTTCGCATCCCGATGCGCTCTCCCTTAAGGCCGACATATCGTTCCCAACCGAACCTTGAAGCCTTTTCCACCGACACGCGCGCTTCGATATTCGACGGGAGGACCTCCTCCTGATAAGCCTCATCCTGGTGTTCAAACAATTCCCAGGATGGCATACTGATGACTCGGGATTCCACACCTTGCTGTTTCAACGCCATTTGCGCCTCCACGCAAAGCGTGACCTCGCTCCCGGTTGCTATCAAGAGTACCTCCGGTTTCCCATTGGCTGCGTCAGAAAGAACATACGCACCTCGTCTTAGACCTGAGGCAGGCGCAAATTTGGAACGGTCCAGTGTTGGCAACGCCTGGCGACTCAAAATGAGCGCTACCGGATCATACTTTTTCTCTATAATCAGGCGCCAGGCCTCGGCGACCTCGTTCGCGTCACATGGGCGAATTACCGTTAAACCCGGAATGGCCCGCAGCGAGGGGAGTTGTTCTATAGGTTGATGAGTCGGACCGTCTTCTCCTACGCCAATCGAGTCATGTGTAAAAATGTAAATCACCGGGAGTTCCATGATGGCTGCGAGACGCAATGAACCTCGACCATAATCGCTGAAGATCAGAAACCCCGAGCCGAACGGCCTAAGCTTCGCAAGCGCCAATCCGTTCAGGATCGCGCCCATCGCGTGTTCGCGAATACCGAAATGGATATTTCTCCCGCCTAGGGACTCGCGACTGATCTCGCCCGCACCGTCAAAAGTAAGTCGAGTTTTGGTGGAAGGCGCGAGATCCGCAGCGCCGCCGATCAGCCATGGATGCAATTTAGAAATCGCGTTGAGCACTTTGCCCGAGGAATCTCTGGTGGCGAGCCCTTTTGGATCTGCCGGAAATGACGGGATTTCTGCATCCCAACCTTTGGGCGGTTCACGGCGTTGGATTGCGAGGGTTTCGGTTGCCAGTTCGGGATACTCCTTTTGGTAGGCGGTAAACAAATTCATCCACTCGCCGCGCAATCTTCCGCCGCGTTCTCCGAGGCTGCTCTTGAAATCCCCGAGTACTTCCGGAGGAACCAGGAACTTTGAGTCCTCCGGCCAACCGTAACGTCGTTTGGTTGCGCGAATCTCGGCTTCACCAAGCGGTTCGCCATGAGCTGCACTCGTGTCCTGTTTGGTAGGAGCGCCATACGCGATGTGGCTATCGACGATGATCAGACTCGGCCGGTCCGTTGTCTTCTTGAACCGTTGAAATGCTTCCCGCAACAGATCGAGGTCGTTCGCGTTTGAAACACGTTGAACATTCCAGCCATAAGCAAGAAAGCGTCCCGCCACATCTTCGGAAAAAGCCAGGCTGGTATTTCCCTCGATCGTGATGTGGTTATTGTCATAGATCCAGCAGAGATTTGAGAGTCCCAAATGGCCGGCCAAGGATGCGGCCTCGCTGCTGATGCCTTCCATCATACACCCGTCACCTGCCAACGCGTAAACGTCGTAATCGAACATCGAAAACTTCGGGCGGTTGTATCTTTCGGCGAGCCATTTGCTGGCCAACGCGATACCCACACTTGTGCCCACGCCTTGTCCAAGCGGTCCGGTCGTGGTTTCAACGCCGGAGGTCCACCGATACTCGGGATGCCCGGGGCACTTACTCTCGAGTTGCCGGAAATTCTTCAGGTCATCAAGCCCAACCGCGAGTTCGCCCAAGGTCTCATACTTTCGATTTACCGCCTTTACTCCAGCTAAGTGCAGCACGGAATACAGCAGCGTGGAGGCATGGCCGGCCGAGAGGATAAATCTGTCACGATTCGGCCAGATCGGATCTTCGGGATCAAACCGCAGAAACTCTTGCCAGAGCACATATACAACCGGCGCCATGGCCATGGGAGTTCCCGGATGACCGGAATTCGCCTGCTGGACGGCATCCATGCAGAGCGTCCGGATGGTATTTATCGATAAGGATTGGATGTCCGGCATAGCTCCAAGATGTGGCCGGTGACCGGGTTCAACAAATGAAATTCGGCATTACTCTCGCTCAGTCGAGCCGTTTAGCTTGGCCTTGTGGCACCAACGGGATAAGTAACGCCCCGAATGGACGCGTCAAGCAACTCGATGCTGTGGCGAACCGGGATCTTAAGCCCCGCACGAGCCAGGGCCGATTGAAGCTGCAGCAGGCAGCCGGGGTTGGCGGACACGACCATGTCCGCGTCCAGTGCGGCGACGTGGCCGGCTTTCCGGTCGCCGAGTTCCGCCGCTGCTTCCGGTTGCACCAAGTTGTAGATACCGGCGGAACCGCAGCAGATCGCGCTTTCGGGGATTTCCAGCAATTCGAGCTGCGGGATGCGTCTCAACATCTCGCGCGGTTGCGTCCGGATGCCCTGCGCGTGCTGCAAGTGGCAGGCATCGTGGTAGGCCACGCGCAGGCGCATTGGATGGCGCGTGGCGCGTGGCTCGAGCTTGGCCAGGAATTCGGAGATATCGCAGCATTTCGCCGCGAACGCCTTCGCGCGCGCAGCGTACTCCGGGTCGTCCCGCAGCAAATGGCCATATTCTTTCACGTTAGAGCCACAGCCCGCGGCGTTAATGATCACCGAGTCCACCTGGGCCTCTTCGAAAGTGTCAATCATTTGGCGCGCGAAGCGCACGGCCCGCGCTTCCTCTCCTGCGTGCACCAGCAGGGCTCCGCAGCAGGGTTGCGCCGCCGGGGCTACCACTTCGCATCCCTCAGCGGCCAGCACCCGCGAGGTGGCCGCGTTAACCTGTGGGAAAAACACACGCTGGACGCACCCTAGTAGCAACCCAACGCGGCGCCGTCGTTCTCCCTGTGCCGGGATCAACTCGGGAAGCGTTTCCTGCGCGGGTACCTGCGGAAGCAGCGCCTCCATGGACCGCCACCGCTTGGGAAGCAATTTCGGGATGCCCATCCAACGCACCAGAGTCTGGACCCCGGTTTTCTGATACAGGCGCAACGGTAAAACCAGAGCGCGCAGCCGGTTCGGGCGCGTGAAAGTGCTGAAAAGAAAACCGCGAAACCGCTTTTCCGCGACCGGTCGAGTATAGCGGCGTTCGATTTGCGCCCGCGTTGCTTCGATCAGCTTCCCGTAGTCGACTCCGGAAGGACACGCCGTCATGCAGGCCATACAGCCCAGGCAGCGGTCGAAATGGCTTACCCACGTTTCGTTGATGGCCGCAGCCCCTTCGGCAGTCATCTTCATCAAGTAGATGCGCCCACGGGGCGAATCCATTTCCTCCTTCCACAAGATGTAAGTCGGGCACACGGGCAGGCAAAAGCCACAATGGACACATTTGTCAATCAGCTCACCAGACGGCGGGTGGTGCGCATCGTATCCGTTTGCTTCGACTGGAGGGGTATTTTGTTGCTGCGCCATCAGATCCCCCCAACGAACCGGCCGGGATTTAACGTTCCATGTGGGTCAAACTGCTGCTTCACGCTCAACATCAACGGTAAGGCATTGCCGCAACTGCCCCAGGTATCCATCGCGGGCATCGCCGAGGGCCGATGCAGCACCGTCAATGAACCCCCCAGACGTTCGAGCTCAGGGCGCATGGTTTGCAGCACCTGGTGGATGGCAGGTGCGCTTGATCCTACCAATCGGAGCCAGCCCAGCCCCGTTCCCTGCACAACTGCACTCCACTTTACGCCCAAGGAATCCGCAAGGCGGCTAATCCGGCCGCAGGTCTCCGAGACCGATGTGGGCAGAACGCTGATTTTTGCAATCGCGGTTGGCTCTGCCGAAGACCACAGCTCTTGCCGCGCCAGCCAAACCTCCTCGCAAGCCACGGTTATAGTGGCCGGGGCGACCAGCCTCCGGAGAGCCTCCGCCTGAGCCGCAAGTCCCGTATCGGTGCCTTCAAAGCGAATATCCACCGCAGGCGCCATCTCCGCGGAGAACCGCGCCTGTAAGCCGGTGTGCGCCAGCCTGGAATTTTGCACGGCCAAAACCAGACGGTTCGCATCGTCCAGATCGCCGGCCGCAAATGTAAACGACTCGACCTTGCGGGGCAGGGGATGCAGTCGGAAAATGGCCCGAGTGATGACGCCCAGCGTGCCCAGCGCTCCCGTGATCAGTTTTGGCAGGTCGTACCCCGCAACGTTTTTGACCACTTTACCGCCGCTCGAAGCCAGCGTGCCGTCGGGC